>JAQYVK010000552.1 GCA_030145585.1 Desulfatiglandales bacterium
TGCGTAACGGAGGACAAAAAAATGGGATTTCGTCATATCTTCAATCTTCGAAGCCCCAAATTTGCGTGAAGAATCCTGAGATAGCGGCCTTTGGTGAATGGGCCGTAGTTGAACTACAGCGTCTTTGTCCTATGGCACATGCCCCATCCGACGTGGGACAGTAGCGTGCTATTTCATAATTTCCCAGCAATGGTGTATCCCAGGGCTCCTGTAAAAATCAAAGGGCAAGGTCTCTCGGGTCACATCCTCGATTTTCAAATGGCTCAAGGCCCCGGAATCGATCCTGAACCGCCTGAAATTGTTTGCGAAGATCAGTACGCCGTCTCTGCCCAGGAGCCTGATGGCCCCCTGGATCAATTCGACATGATCCCTTTGGACTTCAAAGTCCCTCTTCAACTTTTTTGAATTGGAAAAGGTCGGTGTATCCAGATAAATGACATCGTATTTTCGTTTTTCATTGTCCATCCATGAGAGACAATCAGCCTTGACAAGGGTATGCCGGTTTTCAGCGTAACCGTTTAGGGCGAGATTCCTCCTGGCCCAGTCCAGATAGGTCTCGGAAGCATCGACCGAGACGGTCGATTTCGCCCCTCCCTTTGCCGCATAGACCGTGGCCGTCCCCGTGTAGGCGAACAGGTTCAGAAAGCTCTTCCCCCGGACCATCTCACTGATGATTCGCCTGGTGGTGCGGTGATCGAGGAAAAGACCCGTATCCAGGTAATCAACGAAATTGACGAGGAAGGTAAGCCCTCCTTCCCGGACCGGATGAAACACCCGTTCGGATCCCAATCTGGCGTACTGCCTGACACCCCTCTGATGACTCCTGACCTTCAGGAAAACCTGGTCTTTTGGAATTTCAAGGATTTCCTGGAGCTTTACGAGGATGTCGTTAAGCCGCTCTTCGGCCTTCCGTGGATCCACGCCGCGTGGGGCCTTGTATTCCTGTACATGAAGGAAATCCTCGTATCGATCAATGGCGACGGCATATTCAGGCAGGTCGCGATCATACAATCGATAGCATTGGATATTTTCCTTTTTCAGCCGTTTTTTGAGTCTTTTTAAGTTCTTACGAATCCGATTCACAAACATCTCGATCTCGGGCCTCGTGCTCGGATTCAGGATCAGCCCTGTTGGGCGCGGCGGTGGTTTCTGATCCGGGTATAGGTATTGTTCCGGCTCGATATTAAAACTGAGCAGCCGACATTCAATGGCCCCATTATAAAAGGTATGGAGCTTACGTGCCCGAATGCCGATCCGTTTGCCCGGATCCATTTTACTGATCAGGACGGATGCCTTCCAACCCTGGAAGTGATCCTTCAGCCTTTGTCCGATGCTCTCATAAAGCTCTCCGATCGTTTTTCTGTCGCCCATTCGCTCCCCATATGGTGGATTGACCACCACGAGGCCCGGCTGGGACTTCATGGCGGGATGGGGTTTCAGTTCCGCCAGTTCGCGTTTTTCAAAATGGATCACCCCCTTGAAATCGGCCTTTTCGAGATTTGCGAGCGCGGCCTTGATGGACTCCCGATCCGAGTCGTAACCGATGATCAGGGGCAGCTTTTTCATACCAGCCGCGGCCCTTTCTTCGGCCTCTTGCATCAGTTTCTTCCAGGTTTCCTCACGATGACCTTTCCATTTGAAAAATCCAAAATATCGACGAAGCCGTCCCGGTGCTGCATCGGCGGCCATTAGCGCAGCCTCTATGGGCAGGGTTCCCGAGCCGCACATGGGATCGATCAGTCCCCCTCCGGAGCGGACTACTTCCAACCATCCCGCACGAATCAGAACTGCGGCGGCCAGATTTTCCTTTAAGGGCGCCTTGAGGCCGACCTCTCGATACCCTCTCAGATGCAGGCTTTCTCCTGACAGATCAAGAGAAACCGTGGCCTTGTTCCGAAAGAGATATACGTGGATTCTGATATCGGGATTCCTGAGGGCGACAGATGGGCGTCTGCCATATTTTTCTGAAAAACGGTCAACAATCGCGTCTTTGACCTTTAGGGCGCCGTAATGGGTATGCGTTATTTTCGATCGTGTAGAAGTAAAGCCGACCGAGAGGGATCCGTCCGGTACCAGGTGGTCCTCCCATGGAATCGATTTGACGCCCATGTAAAGTTCATCGGGATCTCTTGCCGTAATACCGGCAATAGGCATGAGGACTCGATTGGCGAGCCTTGACCAGAGGCATGCCCGGTAAGCGGTTTCCAGATCGCCCCTGAAGGAAGCTCCGGCAAGGGTTTCTTTAACTCCCTTGGCGCCAAACGTCTTTAGCTCTTCCACAAGCAGGGGTGGGATCCCTTTTGGGGCCGTGGCAAAAAATTCGATGGTTTCCGTTTTTATTCCCTCATACATCCTAAAAAAATCTTCTTCGTTATGAATGGACTCTCCCTGCAGCAAGCTGTTACCTGCAAACTGCAATCACATCCCGCGCTGCCCCGCACCGCACGCGGCATCTTCGACAAGCGGGATCCTCCAGAGGCGGATAAATCTCCGCTGTGTTCCGACAAGCAGCGGGGAATTCGAACTTAATCCATTTTTGTTGACTTCGTCAACCGATGACATGACTTTCGTCCCATGATGTCCCACTTGAGGAATCAAACAGTGCCTTCCAACTGCTAAAATTCCCAATAGGGGACAAACGGACCAATGATGTCAAAAAGATTATTTCTGATATGAGAAACTGCGAAAAAATTGGAATTGACACAAAAATTTAGTTGCCCTATACTGCCGCAGTGTCATTATTCACCCTATTGAACAAACATTTCTCTTTATTCACCATAAAGCAATTTCACCTCAAATAAAGTCAATTTAATCAAAATAGATTCATCGAATGTTTCTGGACCCAGGTTTTATCTAACTCTTTCAACTAAACAATTTTTAAAGGAGGGGAAAAAATGGGACATAGACTATCCTTTGGAACGAGACGAGGCTTTCTAAAGAGGGGGTTATTTTTACTAGGGGCCTTCATGATTTTGTCGATGATTCTGACGCCATTTCATGCTGAGGCCCGGAACATCAAGGTGGGCGTCCTGGACGCTTATTCCGGCCCCGCTGCGATGTTTACGAAAGAAGCCCTCAATGGCTTCAAATTGGCCCTGGAGGAAATTAACAAAAAAGGCGTTCTGGGTAACAAGATCGAATTCACCACCCGGGACTCAAAATTCAAAGTGGATATCGGTCTTAGCATGGCGAAGGAATTGGTCATGAGAGAAAATGTGGATGTCATTGTCGGGATCATTAGTAGTGGCGTTGCCATGGCCGTTTCCGATTATGTCAGAAGAGAAAAGGTGCCCCTTATCGTGTGGATTGCCAAAAGCGAAAGGATTACCGGGGAAAAAGGGCATCGATATGTCTTTTCCACCGGTGAAAATACCGCCATGCATGGCAAAGCCGCAGGTGTTGCTTTAGCCGGGAAGCCATTCAAAAAATACTGGATTGCCGGCGATGATTACGAATACGGGCATGCCATAGCCGATACTGCCTGGCGCAATATAAAGCAGCGAAAGCCCGGTGTAGAGTTGATAGGACAATCCTGGTGGAAAGTAGGTGAACCCGATCTCGTGCCCTATCTTACAGCGATTCTTTCTGCAAAACCGGACGCCGTTATCTTTGCCACGGGAGGCGCCAGCATGGTTAATGCCATGAAGACCGCAAATACGACCGGATTATCTGCTAAAGCCCAAGTTTGGGTTCCCACCGCCACGGAAACTTCTATTCTGAGAGCGCTCGGTCCGGGGGCCCCTGAGGGTATCATGGGCTCCAGCGACTATCTTTTTTATGCCTCTGATTCTCCAGCCAACCGTGAATTTGTCAAGGCCTTTGAGGCTGCCTATGGAGCCCCTCCGGGTTTTACCGGTTTTCATGGGTACATTACGGCCCATTTTATCGCCGAGGCATTTAAGAAAGCAGGTTCTGTGAACAAGGAAAAATTTATTGACGCCTTAGCAGGGCTTAAAATCGCTTCTCCTGTCGGTGAACTTGAAATGCGGGCCTGTGACCATCAGACTGTGCTACCGATTTATATGGGTGTAACCAAGAAGTCCCCCAAGTATGATTTTGTTACAGCCACCGATGTTATAAAATTGACCGGTGACGATGTCATGCCCTCTTGCGATGAGGTTCTGAAGACCCGCAAGAAATAGATTAAAGAGTTGTGAAATCGAGTTGATAAGAGTTTGCAACACAAAGTGATGGGGACCTGATATTGGAAACCAGCCAAGGTATTACACTGGCAGCCCTCGCCATTCATTTTCTCGTTGGTTTGAGCCGGGCCATGATTTTGTTTATTGTCTGCTCCGGCCTGAGCTTCGTTCTGGGTGTTCTGAGGGTCCCTAACGTGGCGCACGGCTCGCTTTATATGATCGGCGCCTTTTCCGCCTTCAGTATTTTTACTTTGCTCGGAGGCGGCGCCGTTGCTTTTTGGGCGGCGTTGATCCTTGCTCCGTTTGTTGTGGCTATTGTGAGCCTGATTGCGGAGAGATCACTCTTCAAGCACCTATATCAGAGGGAGCACCTGATGCTGCTGCTATTTACCTTTGCTCTGATGCTGATTTTAGGTGACCTTGTAAAGATCATTTGGGGTGCTCAATATCGTTCCATTATGGCCCCTGAGTTTCTCAGGGGCTCTTTTCCCTTATTTGGTGCATCACTTCCCCGCTATAATGTTTTTCTTCTCATTGTCGGGCCTCTCGTAGCGATCGGCCTCTGGCTTTTTACCAATAAAACAAAAATCGGAAAGATCGCCCGGGCTGCCGCCGTTGATATGGAAATGGTGGGTGCCTTAGGCATCAATGTGAGTTGGGTGTTTGCCTTTGCGTTCGTATTAGGTTGTTTTCTCGCAGGCATGGGAGGAGCCCTGGTCGCGCCCACCATAAGCATCACCATTGGGATGGATCATGATCTCATCATCGAAGCATTTCTCATTGTGGTCATCGGAGGGTTGGGAAATATGTGGGGCGCTATGGTGGGCTCCCTTATTTTTGGATTGACCCAATCCTTCGGTGTGTTGTTCTTACCTCAGTTCGCAATCGTTTTTCCCTATACAGCGGTTGTGATCGTATTGCTGATCCGCCCGAAGGGGCTGTTAAAATCGGTATGGTAACAAACCCCGACTAAAGGTCGGGATTTCATCTAATGAAGAAGACCAGACCACCGGTCTGGGCTTCTTCTAAGCTTTCCTTACATAAAGCCTATTTAAGTAAGGAAAGCAGAACAGAGAGCTTACATTGTCGAAAGGCGGCATTAATCTGAAAACTTTTTGGCCTGCGATTGCCATTGCCGTAATATTATTTTTTCTGCCGCCGATCATACCGAGATTTTACACCTACATCCTCGCCGTTATCTTTGTGACTTCCCTGTTGGCCATGAGCCTTAACTTGTGCGTCGGTCACGGCGGAATCTTCCAGTTTCATCACGCCGTCTTTTATGGTGTCGGGGCCTATACTGTTGCCCTTTTCCTGACCAAAACGTCTCTACCCAGAGGGGTTGGTTTTATCGCGGGACCTATCATCGCCGCGATTTTTGGATTGCTCATTGGTTGGTTTTGTATCCGACTGACAAAACTATATTTCGGAATGCTTCAAATCTCTTTGGGATCCCTCGTTTGGGCCATCGTCTTCCGCTGGTATGGATTCACCGGTGGTGATGACGGTATCCATGGCATTCCCATACCGGAATTTATTGATTCCACGAACAGTCGATACTATTTTATTCTGATCTTTTTTATTATCAGCCTTTTTGTCCTGTATTTAATTTTTAAATCCCCCTTTGGAACCACCCTCCAGGCGATCCGAGACAATCCTGAACGATGTGAGGCCATCGGTATAAATGTAAAACGGCATCAACTCGTGGCTATTGTTATTGCGACCTTCTTTGCGGGTGTTGCTGGGGTTCTTTTTGTTGTGCTGGAAGGTTCGGTCTTCCCCGACCTGCTTTTTTGGGTCCTCTCTTTAGAAGTGTTTATTATGTGTCTTTTAGGAGGTTGGTTTACCTTTGCAGGACCCGTTTTGGGAGCTGCTATCACGGTCTCTTTACGAACATTTGTTGGCGTCTATACAGAGTATTGGACCCTTATCCTCGGCGTTATACTCATATTATTAATTTTTTTCCTTCCGGAAGGGGTCATGGGATTTATATTAGATAAAATCAACCCTGAGAAAAAAGAAATCATCGAAAAGGATGATGAGTAGATGCTTCAGGTTCAAGACATCCATAAAACTTTTGGGGACTTCAAGGCCGTCAACGGCGCCAATCTTTCTGTGGGCGAAGGTGAATTGGTTGCCGTGATCGGACCGAACGGTGCCGGAAAGACAACCCTCTTTAATTTAATTACCGGGCAATTGAAGCCGGATCAGGGCAAGATCACCTTTATGAATGAGGACATCAGCCAGCTCCCAACCCACAAAATTTGCTTGAAAGGGCTGGCCAGGTCTTTCCAAATCGCAAACATATTCCATCGGCTTTCGGTATTCCGGAATGTCCAGGTTTCGGTTTTGTCACAGAAAGGGTTGAGTGGAAAGCTCTTCCGACCGGTTCAGAAGGTGGCCGTGACGGAAACAAATAATATTTTGGAAAGTGTGGGTCTCATAGAGAAAGCTCAATATATTGCGGGCTCCCTCTCCCATGGAGACCAGAGAATGCTGGAAATCGCCATCGCTCTTGGAAATGAACCGAAGATGCTGATTCTCGATGAACCTACTGCCGGGATGTCACCTGAAGAGACCGCAGCGACCATGGCACTCATTCAACAACTGGCTGAAACGAGAGGACTGACCATATTGTTCTGTGAACACGATATGGACGTGGTCTTCAATGTGTCACAGAGTATCATGGTTATGCATCACGGCAGCACGATTATCCAGGGAAAGCCGGAAGCTGTCAGGGTGGACAGTGACGTGCAGGAAGCCTATCTGGGAGACGACTATGCTTGATGTGGAAACCATCAATACCTATTACGGACTGAGCCACATCCTTTTTGATGTCTCCCTAAAAGTCAAATCGGGCCAGGTTGTCTGTCTCTTGGGCCGGAATGGGGCCGGTAAAACGACGACTCTTAAGAGTATTTTGGGTCTCACGCCGCCAAAGATGGGTCGCATCAGATTCAAAGGAGAAGAAATAGCCGGCGAACAGCCCTTCCGACTTGTGAGAAAAGGGATCGGCTATGTCCCTGACGACAGAAGGATCTTTGCAGACCTGACCGTTGGAGAAAACCTGGAAATCGCTGCAAAGAAAGCAGCGGGAAGAGAAGACTGGGACGAAGAAAAGGTCTACAAGTTGTTCCCGACCTTAAAGGGATTCGCTTCACGAAGGGGTGGCTTTCTCAGTGGTGGCGAACAGAAGATGTTGGCCATCGGCAGGGCATTGATGGGAAATCCTGAATTCCTTCTCCTTGACGAACCCACGGAAGGACTTGCCCCTGCATTGGTGCGTTCTTTGGGAGAGACCATCACAAGACTCAAAGAGGCCGGTTTGACCGTGCTCCTGGCTGAACAGAATGTAAAATTTACATTAAAGTTGAGTGACTACGGTTACATCATCGACAACGGCAGGATCTGCTACCAGGGAACAGTCAAAGAACTCATGGAGGACGATGATGTGAGAAAGACCTGCGGGATCTAAAAGGGTTTGTTTTGATTTGCCTGTCCCCCGCCCTAACACAGACCAAGCTTTCAAACCACCCTTTCATTCAAAAAACGTTTTCTCTAAGAATCCTTTATATATTCCTTAGGTCATTATTCCACTATTAGTATGAAATGAAAAATCAGGATATGACAGGAAAATTCATTTTAAAAGAATTGTGCAGATACAATATCGGGACCTTTGCTGATATTATTTATAGAAATGCGCTCCTCTACAAGGACGTTGAAGCCTTTGTTCATGGTGAAAGAAGGGTAACCTTTAATCAATTTAATGCCAGGGTCAACAGACTGATTAACGCTTTATGGTCCTTGGGTGTCAAAAAAGGAGATGTGCTGGGCATTTTATCTTGGAACTGCCTAGAATACACCGAAGTGTACGGCGCGGCCATGAAGGGAGGTTTTATTGCGTCACCCTTCAACCCCCGGTTACAGGCAGAGGAATTGGAATACCTGATTAACTACTCCGAATCGAACACCCTTTTTGTGGGACCGGAATTGATAGACATGGTTAATCATCTGCGTCCTCGTCTGCCCAAGGTCAAGCACTTCATCTCCTTTGAAGAGTCCGCCTCACAAATGTTATTTCATTCAGATCTGATGAAGACCCATTCGGAAGAAGAACCGGATATCAAGGTGACCGAGGAGGACCCGTTGGCAATCTTCTATACCAGCGGGACAACCGGCACCCCTCGTGGTGCCCTCTATACGCATGGCCGAAAGATGGAGGATATCAAGATTTTTGTTCACGAGTTGGCGATGCGTCCCGGTGATAAACATCTTGTGGTCTTACCCGTTTTTCATGTCGCAGGAGGGAGTTTCCTCTGGGCTTTTTTTTACGGGGCGGCCGGCAACCACATTATGCCTCAAAAGTCTTTTGATCCAGAAGCGACTATGCAAGCTATTCAGGATGAGAAGGTTACTGATATCCACATCGTTCCCACCCAACTGATATCCATCTTGGCTTTGACCGATCTGGAAAGCTATGATTTTAGCAGCCTAAAAAGGATATGGTATGCTGCATCGCCTATGCCGACGGAGGTGTTAAAGAAAGCCATAGAGGTATTCGGTCCCATTTTTATGCAAGCCTATGGACAATCGGAGTCCGGGCCGATGATCACTCACCTCCCGATGATTTCACATCAAGTCCTTGATGGATCTTCAGATGAGCAAAAAGTGCTTGCCTCCTGTGGACAGCCATGCATCGGGGTACACGCTAGGATTGTCGATACTAATAGTGATGATGTAAAACCTGGAGAAGTCGGGGAGATTGTGGTACAGAGTAATTCGATCATGGTCGAATACTGGCACAAGCCTGAAGAAACAAAAGAGACGATCGTTGATGGATGGCTGCACACGGGAGACCTCGGTTACTATGACGAAAATGGATATATCTATCTCGTGGACCGGAAAAACGATATGATCATATCCGGTGGGGAAAATATTTATCCTAGAGAGCTGGAAGAAGTTCTCTATGGACATCCCGTCGTTGAAGAGGTTGCAGTCGTTGGTATTCCCGACCCATTCTGGGTGGAAAAGGTTCACGCCGTTATCGTCTTGAAGAAAGAGAATCAGGTTTCGGAACAAGATATTATCGCCTTTAGTAAAAAACATATGGCTCACTACAAGGTGCCAAAATCAGTGGAATTTGTTGATGAACTTCCTAAAAGTCCCCAAGGTAAAATTCTCAAGAGAGAAATCAAAAAATGGTATCAATAGACCTTAAAAATTCATTTTACGATTAAAAGGCTCTCATATCAGATGGGTCTCTGCCTCTTTGAGATGAAAGGGGTTGCCCCGAAAGGGGTTGCCCCGAAAGGGATTACCATGATGGACATCTACAAATCGATGATTCCATTTATCCTAATCGACTTGACAGCGATGCTAATGATTTTGTTTTTCCCATCCATAGCATTGGTATTGCCTAGTCTTATGAGATATTAAATCAGGCTCAGCTACCGGATTTCAATAGTTGACTGTTTGATAGGGATGGTAGGACTATGTCGGAAAAGTATTTATTAAAGGCGTTATCCCGTTACAGGGTGGGGACCTATGCGGATATCGTTTACAGAAACGCCCTGCTCTATTCGAATGATGAGGCTTTCAAGTGCGGATCGGAAACGCTGACCTTTGCAGAGTATAATACCAAGGTCAATCAATTAATCCATGCCCTATTCTCCATGGGTGTGAGCAAGGGAGATGTCCTTGGTATCCTGTCATGGAATTGCCTGGAATATGCCGTTGTCTACGGGGCCGCAATGAAGGGCGGGTTTATCGCTTCACCTTTCAATCCCAGATTGAAAGAGGATGAGCTGGATTACATCATCAATTATTCGGAAGCGAACACGCTTTTCATAGGCCCCGAGTTACTGGACAGGGTGGATTCTTTGGAATCCCGCCTTTCGAGGATTAAAAACTTTATCTCTTTTAAGGACGCCGGTCCGGATAGGATCGCCTATAGAGATCTATTGGATGCCCATCCTGAAAAGGAGCCCGATGTTCAGGTCGAAGAGGAAGATCCTTTGTTTATCTTCTATACCAGCGGCACCACCGGTGTTCCCCGTGGGGCACTCTATACCCACTACCGCTCCATGGATGACACAAGGAGGTGCGTAATCTCCCTAAGCTTAGAACATGAGGTAAGGCAGATTCAGGTAATGCCGCTCTTCCATGTGGGAGGGACAAAGAATTTCTGGGCGTACTTCTTCATCGGGGGTAGTAATGTGATTATGCCACAGACATCCTTTGACCCTGCAGCTACCCTAAAAGCCATTCAGGATGAGAAGGCAACGGATATCCACATCGTACCGACGCATTTGGCCGCTTTCCTAAATTTGCCGGATGCCAATCAGTATGACCTGAGCGGCCTCAAGCGAATGTTTTATGCTGCTTCCCCCATGCCTCTCGAACTCCTGAAGCAAGGTATGGAGAAATGGGGGCCCATCTTCGTCCAAGGCTATGGCTCCAGTGAGGACGGTCCGAATGTCTGCACTCTGTCAAGGCAACAGCATAACGTTCTGGATCGTACGCCTCAGGAACAGAGACATCTTTCTTCTGCGGGGTTTCCCCATATAGGGGTGCATGTCAGAATTGTTGATGATGACGGTGATGATCTGGAGCCTGGCGATGTGGGGGAGATTATCGTTAAGAGCAAGGGGATTATGCAGGAATTGTGGCGTAAACCTGATGAAACGCGTAACACCGTGGTGGATGGATGGGTCCATACGGGCGATATGGGCCGCTATGATGAGCAGGGCTATATCTATATTGAGGACCGGAAAAAGGATATGATCATCTCCGGTGGTGAAAACATCTTTCCCCGAGAAATCGAGGAGATCCTTTACCAACATGCAGCAGTTGCAGAAGCGGCTGTCATCGGCATTCCTGATCCATACTGGGTGGAAAAAGTCCATGCCGTCGTTGTCTTGAAAGAGAGAACGAGCACCAAGGCAGAGGAACTTGTGGCATTTTGCAAGGACCGATTGGCAGGTTACAAAGCCCCTAAATCTGTTGAATTTATTGATACACTCCCGAAAAATCCCGCTGGCAAAATTCTAAAACGGCAGTTGCGTGAAAAGTACTGGGAGGGAACGGATAGGAAAATATAGAAGAATGGATCATCCCTATAATAGACCGTGGGTTTTCGGAGCTAAGGCAAATAAGGAATGATAGCGGCTTTAGCCTGAGGACTAGCAAATTGAATCAAAGGAGGAAAGGCCATGGATGTTTTCCCTTGGTGGACAGAAGAGCACAAAGAATTGGAACAAAAGATTAATGTTTTCGCGGAAGAAATCATGCCCAGGGATCAGGAAACGCGGTGGAAGAGAGAATTTCCCTGGGATATTTTTGAAAGAATTGGGGAGGAAGGCTTCACGGGTGCAGGAATACCCAAAGAATATGGTGGATGGGGGTTAGGGGCAACCGGCGCCTGTATTGCAGCGGAGGCGCTTAATCGAATGCCTGGAACGGGTCGTGTATTTGTCGGCAATATGCTGGGTGGATTGCGACAGATCATCGAGTTTGGGACTGAGGAACAGAAAAAGAATTTTCTTCCTAGAATTGCCAAGGGAGAACTAGGGGCCATTGTAATCACCGAGCCATTCGCAGGGACAGATGCGTCTGCTATGGAAATGACCGCGAGAAGGGATGGAGATGAATACATTTTAAACGGGAAGAAGCGGTACATCGTCTCCGCCGGCGTGGCCAAAAGATACTTGGTCTATGCGCGGACGCGCCCTGAACCCGAAGATCGGAAAAAATATCAACACCTGACCGCATTTATTGTTGAAAAGGGAATGCCGGGCTTTTCGGTGGAGAAGATCAACGAAATTATCGGCTTCGAAAACATTCAGAACGGTGCTTTAGATTTCAATGAAGTCCGTGTGCCTGCGACACATGTTATCGGGAATGAAGGAGAAGGATGGCGAGTGATGACCGCAGGCCTCAATTTTGAGAGGACGCTCATTTCCGCCCAGAATTTAGGCTGGATGCGAGAGCTTCTCAAGAACGTTGTTCCCTTTTCACAACGAAGGGTCCAATTTGGCAGGCCCACTATAAACTTTGTCAATAACCAGTTCAAAATCGCGGATTTGGTCATTACATTAAAGATGGCGAGGTTGATCACCTATTATACAGCATACCTTTGGGACCTGGGATGGGACATTGCCCTTGAATCCAATATCGCCAAGGTATTCAATTGTGAAGGTGTCATGGATGCCAGCCTGGATGCCATTCAAGTGATGGGGGGTGATGGATTGACACC
>JAQYVK010000553.1 GCA_030145585.1 Desulfatiglandales bacterium
AGAATCATCGGTGAGACGAAGAATCAGCCACCCTCTCGTGACTATTTGCATGTTCATCGCCAGAAACGAGGCCAGAGATCCGAGTATTAACCATCGAAAATTACGAAATTGCAGTGACTCGAAGGTGGAGATATTTTTTAAATATTTCAAAGGCGTGGTTTCCTCTTTTGTCTGAGTGCTTCTATATCGATTGGGAACCCCCTAGTTGATTTGGGAATGAAAGATCTCTTACATAGGGCTACGACGCTATCAATTATTAGCGCAGAAATGTTGCAATATCCAGAAGCATGTCTTTTTGTCCACAGAGCATATTTTACTGATTGGAAGGAGAAAGAAGGTCAAATGGTCATGGGAAACTAGGTGAAATTAGATTCTAATTTAGAATGATTTGCTGAATTTTGTCAAGATGGTTTTTGGTAGGTCCTGTATTATCCAGGAAGAAGAAAGACACAGAAGAAAAAATCTTGCTATATTCTTCATTTTAGTTCATTTTGAAGTGATTTTGTTGTCATTATAGGAAAGGCCTATAACCAAAATTCTAACCTATGTATAGAAGATCTTAAATACAAAGTGAACCAATGTCAACTGGCAACGTAACTAGAAGCCATCTTAAAAATGCCAAATAGCCCGATCTCCGCGTCCGGCTTGAATCGTAATCCTCAAAATATTAACATATATTCCTGCGGTTACGATCCGACGCCGTCCCCTCCGGGGCGTAGGCCCTACGGGCCGGAGGCTTGACCTCGAACTATTTTTCTATTATTGAGATGGCTTCAACATATTTTGAATAACAACATGAAGATCAAATACGGGAGGTTCTTCTAATATGAAACAGGGAAAATACAACGCCGGTGATGTAATTTTCAAAGAAGGTGATCCGAGTGATGTCGTTTACAAGGTTGTATCAGGTGAGATTGAAGTCTTTATGGAATCGGAGGGCAAGACAGTGGTGCTTGGGTTGATGAAGGCAGGAGAGTTCCTGGGCGAAATGGGGATTGTGGATGACCAACCGCGAAGCGCCTCGGCCCGTGCAAAAAATCAGGTCGCTGTGATTACTTATAAGGAGAATGAGTTCTTGCGTTTAATTAGTCAGGATAGTTTGTCGGCCGAAAGGTTGATTATCCGCCTTTGTGAGCGCCTTCGTAATGTCAGTAGAAAATTTACTGAGGCAACAGTCTCCACCCAAAAAGAGGGCAATATCGAGACAGAAGGTTTAGTAAGTGAAACTCAAGATCTTGAAGCAGGTCCCATCTCAAAAACAAGCGGATCTACCGGTTATCGATTAACACTTTTGCCCTTATCGCAACAACTCATGCCGCACCTCCTGAAGGAGGGGATAGAAGTGACGAAACTGCCCTTCACAGTAGGACGGTTGCCTGAGGGTAATGAGCCTGAATCCGCGATGCAAATCGACCTAAAGATTCCTGATAAAAGTCCATTTCGATTATCCCGTCGTCACTTCGCCCTGTATGAAAATCCTGACGGGTATGGGGTCCTGGACCTGGGAAGTGCGCTGGGTACAGAATTGAACGAAGATTTCCTGGGACACAACTTCGGAAAAGATTTTGGATATCTGAAGCCGGGCGAAAACAAGATTACTGCCGGCGGTATCGATTCACCTTTTCATTTTAAAATACTCATGGAGCCTGTCGAGTAAGTTACTCAATGGGTTTTTTCAGGTAAAGAGAAGCATATTCATAATGATGAGGGCTTACGAGCCTCGATGTTAGCGGATACCACATAGTCTGAGGCATTTCTTGTTTTATCTGGGTCCCACGCCTTCAAAAGTTCCCGGCTATTTTCCTTGGGTACAATCTTGATGTCTTGAAAACCTGCTTCTTTAAGGGATGCTTTCGTATCTTCGATCGTGGCGGCTCCACCGACACAAGCCCCCACCAATTCCAAATCATTCCGGATTTTATCAGGAAGCTGAGCGGTCGCTACAATATCCGAGACGGCCAACCGACCCCCCGGCTTGAGCACTCGTAAGGATTCGCGGTATACACGTCCTTTGGATGGCGAGAGATTGATTACGCAATTGGACATAATGATATCGGCAGTATTATCGCCAACTGGGAGGTTTTCTATCTCACCGAGACGGAACTCTACATTCAGCTCATACATTTCTTCAGCATTTTTTCTGGCCTTGCTTATCATGTCAGGAGTCATGTCCACCCCGATTACCTGACCGGTTTTACCCACCTGCTCGGCTGCCAGGAAACAGTCAAAACCGCCTCCACTCCCCAGATCCACGACAGTCTCACCCGGTTTAAGAGAGGCCAGGGCCACAGGGTTCCCACAACCGAGGCCCATATTCGCGCCTTCTGGAACATTGGCGATGTCTCCGCTTGAATAGCCTATGGCTTCGGACATTCGTTCCAGGGAGATGCCCGTTTGTCCGCAACCGCACGAGATTAAAGGGTCTGTCCCATCGGCAACACCCAATTCGCCACAACAAGGGGATCCTGAACCGGTAGCCGACGTAATGGTTCCAGCTCTGGCCACTTTCTCGTATCTTTCTCGTACCGCTTGCCGAATTTCTTCCTTGTCTCTGGTTTTCATGTCTATCCTCCTACTTTAAATATGAAGTTTCGAAAACTTTCGAAATATCAGCTCAAAAAAAATCGATACTTTTATGAAAAAAAACCCTTTAACGCGGTTAGGGTCTTGGGATCAATCCAGCAGGCCATTTTCTGCCCTCGCCGCTCCATGCGGATAAGGCCAGCCTGGCGAAGCTCCTTGATATGATGGGAGATGGTTGAAGGAACGATGCCCAGATCTTGGCCAAGTTCACCGACGCAG
>JAQYVK010000554.1 GCA_030145585.1 Desulfatiglandales bacterium
TGTTCGAAGAGAGATTACAAGAATGGATTACAGCATCATTGTCATTGACGACGAAATAGATTTTCTTGAAAGTGTGAGACGGGGGCTGATCACCTCCGGAATCAAGCGCGTAACTATCGAATCAGACCCTATAAAAGCGGCTTCCATTTTCGAGCAGGAGGAGACTTTTGATGTCGCCCTCATCGATGTCACCATGCCGGGGATGGATGGGATAGAACTGATCGAGATCATAAAGGCGACGAGCCCGGACACCGAATGCATCGTGGTGACGGCCGTAGATGAGGCCCGTACGGCGGTTAAGTGCATGAAAAAAGGGGCCTATGACTACCTGGTTAAGCCCATTTCAAAAGAAGACCTGGTTTTATCCGTCAATCGTGCCCTGGAGAGGAAGCGATTGGTGGATCTCCTCAATATCTCTAAAAGAAAAACCCCGCCGCAACTTACCAACAAGGAGGCCTTCAAACCCATCATTACCGGCTCAAAGGATGTGCTCAGGGTATTGAAAGAGGCGGAGCTTCATGCCCCCAGTACCATTCCGGTCCTGATCACCGGGGAAACGGGCACCGGCAAGGAACTCCTGGCCAGGGCCATACACGCGGCCAGCCCAAGGGCCAAATACCCCTTTACGCCTGTCAACATGGAGTCCCTGCCCTCCAATCTCTTTGATGCCCAGTTCTTTGGGCACACCCAGGGTGCCTTCACAGGGGCCGAGAAGGCCCATGAAGGGTACCTTGAAGGAACGAATCGGGGGACCCTTTTTCTGGATGAGATCGGCAACCTGCCTCTGGAGCTCCAGGGGAAGCTACTGCGGGTCCTGCAGGATGGGGAATATATGAAGATCGGCACGAGCAGGCCCCGGAAAGCTGACGTTCGTTTTATCGCGGCGACCAATTCCGACCTGGAAAAGCTGATGATCAAAAGGGCTTTCCGTAAAGACCTCTATTACCGCCTGAGGGGAGGGTGGCTCCACCTTCCGTCCCTGAGAGAAAGGAAAGACGACATCCCTCTGTTGATCAACCATTTCATGGAGGAATTCGGTGGTCCTCTCGTTGACGGGACTATTCAAGACGAGGTTTTATCCTTGTTGCTGGACTACGATTATCCCGGGAACATCAGGGAGCTGAGGACCATCATCCAGTCGGCAATGAATCTGGCCGAGGGGCGGGCCATTTCCCGGGCCGCTCTCCCGGATCACCTGCGAAAACAAACGCCGATACTAAAGATAGCCCAACGGCAGGGATCGCAACCAATCGTACCCCTCGATGAGGTTGAAAAAGGCCACATCCTCGAGGTCTATGACCAGACGGACAAAAACAAGTCCCAAACGGCCCGAGCTCTGGGCATCGGCCTCAACACCCTCCGAAGAAAACTGGAGTCCTACGGCATCGAGTAACCATCCTCCCTTGATGAAGTTTTTTCTATTACTGTTTCGTTCAACCGCAAGGAAAAATTTCTGTTTTCTAAGCCCTCTCGGCCCTTTTGTTCACCGCTCACCCGAGGCTTCTTCGCTTTGCGCTCTGCGCTATGCTCTTTGCGCTTATTTATTTAGCCACCCACTCCCCTTCGACAGGCTCAGGGTCACTCGACCCACACAGACATTTGCCCGGACGACTTGTCCGGGCAAAACTTGCATCCGCTCACGCGGAATCACCTACATAAGAACAGAGGGCAAGCTGAGTCACATTGAGGGAGGGTAAAAAAGTTGGTTTTTATGCCCAAAGGGCATGACTGTTATGTCTCTGCCTGTCCCGCCATCTTGTCCGCCGAAGCCGGCCCGCCTTTAGGCGGGAAGGCGAAGGAGGAAGCTCCAATGGAGCGACGGCGGATGTCTCGAGCGAAGCGGGTGGTGATATTTAGCATACCAACCTGCAGATCACAGCCGAGCAGAAGGTTGAATGGATGAATATGTATTCCAAAATAGCCTTAATAAAAATTCTTGCCAACACATTTATTGCATCCAAATAAAGGTCAATCAGAATACTCATCACCCACATTTTCCTTCTAACTTCACCTTATTAATATTTTTCCTAATTAACAACAACCCCTAAAAGGGTCTTATTACCTCTCACCCCGGTGAAATAGGCTCCGCCCCAGATGAATAGGCTTCACCCCAGTTGAATAGGTTTCACATTCAACGGGGTAAACATTCAACCCTAGCAAGATAGTTCCTACCTACTGGGCAGGCGGGGTAAACATTTCACAAGCAGGCACGGACTCGTATAGTCGGAGAATTTTAAGTTTGCATTGCAGGATTGTTTAACATTCCCGCAAAGCGGGAGTTCAATCCAGCACAGCCGGATTGAACATGGGGGAAAGCCTTGGAGGAAATAATGAACGAGTTTATTATTTCCTCAAGGTTATCTCCCAGTATGTTAATCAATCCCACTGACTATTTATCCTGAGCTCGTAGAAGGACTAGTTTCAGTTTTAGTGATGATTAGTGTAGATAAGTGGTTAATAATTTTTCGTGTTCTTGCCCGCCAGCTCTGTGGCGGGTTCCCCCTTTCGCCTGTCCGCCAAAGCTTCAGCGGCGGCGGGTGTTTTCGTGATATTTTTTGTTTTTTACGCTATGCGCCATGCGCTATGCGCTTTGCGCTCTGCGCTCTGCGCCATGCGCTTTGCGTTCATCCCTCCTCTGTGTTCTCCGTGTCTCGAGCGAATCTGCCTGAGGCAGATAAAGCGGGTGGTGAAATCATAGTTTTTTACCCCCCGGAATGGCCTATGCCAAAATGGCACAGGAAAAGATAACCCTTTAATTTTATTAGAATATTATCCATGGACTATGCCATAACGGCATACCCCCTCACCACTTTCTACCCTCCATTGCGTTCCTCAATACAATATACTTTTCCCAACATATTGAAATTGCATTGTTTTTAGTTCTATCTCACAAGTTTTCGAACCCGGCACGGGTATTGCTCTATATAGATCAGTTGAGCCATGCAGGGTTCTTCCTAAAAACCAATATCACATCATTCATTTTCAACCTAACCTTCCCAGGGAACCATCCGGTATTTTTTAAAGGCGGTCCCATCTGACAAGTGGATAGATCCCGCTCACGTTGAGGATTCGGGGTCTTCGAATACAATCTCAGGCAGATGGAGTGACAGTTGAAAGTCGAGCGGAGGAGGTTCAAACGGCACATTGTTCCCGAAAACGGATTCGAAGTTTCGAGTCGGGAATTAAAAATCAACGGGAAACTGAAAGACATCAGCAAAGGGGGCCTGTCCTACCAATACACGCCCATCAACGGAGGGGATTCCAAGTCCGAAGTCCTCGACATCCTGGTCGAAGGTACCGATCGTTTCTTCCTTCCCGGGCTGGCCTGCAACAGAATTTACAACATCACCGAGCTTGCGGCAGACCGGACCTTCACGGGGGCGGAGATCAGGATCAGTGGCCTGGAATACGTTGGACTCACGGAAGAGCAAACGCAGAAGATAGAGTCATTGATCGAAAAGGTTTTTTTCAAAACGACGAACAGATGATGCGCATAGAGCATAGCGCATAGCGAAAAAAACTGTCACGAAAAAGCGAAAACACGAAATACTTTAAAAGTTCAAAGTTATTTGGACGCAGATTA
>JAQYVK010000555.1 GCA_030145585.1 Desulfatiglandales bacterium
C
This sequence comes from Desulfatiglandales bacterium, assembly GCA_030145585.1. GTDB lineage: Bacteria > Desulfobacterota > DSM-4660 > Desulfatiglandales > HGW-15 > JAQYVK01. Next base: position 2 of record JAQYVK010000555.1, read on the forward strand.
TTTTCATACTCCACGTCCTCCCAAGGAGCGCCGTCGTCTTTTTTGTAACCATGCCCCTGGGTCTGCTGGCCGTCGTTTTGACAAAGATGCTCATCTGGGAAGATTAAGGGCTTGCAGAAAAATAATATCACATTTTCGCATCCCGTCTTCAGGCCATCTTTGCCCGATCCTCAATCGCAAAGTCCTCGACATAGGCCTGCTATGACTGTGGCTTTGCAATTTCGGATCGAACAAATCTGGCCTAAATCCGGGCGCCAATTCTGTGAAGTTATTTTTCCGCAAGCCCTAAAAGGAAACGCTTTTGTATTCCCCGAAGACACTTCGCAGGACATCGCAGATTTCCCCCATGGTCGCATAGGCTTCGACCGACTCTCTCACAAAGGGGACCAGGTTTTCCGCACCTTCCGCCTTTGACCTCAACTGTGCGAGCGCGCTCTCGACCCTGCGATTATGCCTCTCCCGCTTCAGTCTTTTCACCCGCGCTTTCATCTCTTCCGCCACCTTCGGATCCGCCCTGTGGATCTTGAAATCCGGCTTTTCACCGCTCACAAACCGGTTGACGCCAACAACGACCCGTTTCCCTTCTTCGATCTCCATCTGCTTCCGGTGGGCGGCCCGGGCGATCTCACCCTGGAACCAGCCTGACTTTATCGCCTCGATGATGCCGCCCTTTTTCTCTATCTCATCAAGGAATTCCAGAATCCCTTTCTCAATATCATCGGTCAGGCTTTCCACATAGTAGGATCCCCCCAGGGGATCGACAACTTCCGTAACGCCACTCTCGTATGCCAGGATCAATTGGGTTTTAAGGGCGATCTTTACCGTGTTTTCGGTCGGTATGGCGTACGCCTCGTCGTATGAGGCCGTGTGCAGGTAATTGGATCCTCCGAGAATCGCGGCCAGACTCTCCAGCGCCGCCCTCGCAATGTTATTCTCCGGTTCCTGGGCGGTAAAGGTCGACCCGCCCGTTCCGGTACCGAACCTGTAGCGGAGGGAGGCGGGTCGTTTTGCGCCATAACGCTCCTTTAGGATGCCGGCCCAGAGCCTTCTCAAGGCCCTGAATTTGGCCGCCTCCTCAAAGATATTCATATGGATCGCATGATTGAAGGAAAGGCGTGATGCAAATTCATCCACATCGATCCCTCTCTCACGGGCCGCTTCAAGGTAGGCCATCGCCGCAGCAAGTGCATAGGCCCCTTCATGGATGAGCGTGCCCCCTGATTCGCGGGTTGTGTAGGAGTTGACGTGATAGCTCAGTCGTGGAATGTGTTTCAACCCGTATTCCATAAAGTCCAGGGCAAGCCGCATGGCGCCCTCCGGCGGGAAGATATAAGCGCCTCTCCCCACATATTCGTCGAGACAGTCCCAGTGCACACTGCCCCCCATTTTCTCCGTTGGAACCCCCTGTTGACCGGCGACCGCCATGTACATGGCCCAGAGCACCATATGGGGGTGGTTGATGGATCCCAGAATCCTGTTTCTGTCCATGGGAATGCCGTCGAAAAGGATCTCAACTTCCCTCAAGGAGGGACATGAAACCCCCACCACCCCGACTTCAGACTCGGCCAGCGGATGATCCGGATCCAGACCGAGTTGGGTCGGGAGGTCCGTCGCCAGGCTGACACCGCTCTGGCCTTGTTCCAGAAGAAATTTCCATCGCAGGTTGGTGTCTTCGGGCATGCCGAACCCGGCGTATTCCGCCATCCCCCAGAGGCGGTCCCGGTACATGTCGCGATGGATGCCCCTTGTGTAGGGATACTCCCCCGGGAAACCCATTTTCTCCATGTAATCGAAATCCGCCAGATCCTCCGGGGTGTACAATGGTTTTTTGGGCATCTCCGAAAACATCTCCCGCTCTCCGGGGCTATCCGGAGCTTTTTTGTGACGGCCGGATTCCCATTTCTTCCTAGCAGCCCGCAACTGGGCCAGCATGTCTTTATCAAACATCACGACTCCTCTCTAGATGTCTTAATAAGCCAAGATCTTAAAATTTAGGTCAAGTTTTCGTTTCAAATTCTTGTGCCTGTAATTGGCCGATGCTAGATGCTGGTCTCTGGATGCTGGATGTCGTAGGGCGGGCCACCGTGCCCGCCGCCACGCCCAGAGCTTTGCGGTTGGCACGGTGACCGACCCTACGATGTCGGGACGTCGATTTCTTGTTTTATCCAGCATCTAGCATCCAGAAACCAGCATCGCTCCGCATCAAGCTAGGGGTCATTTACCCCGCCAACTCGTTGGTTTGAGGCGGAGCTTCGTTAGTGATTTTAGAAATCAACGTACGCCGGGCGTGGTCAGAGACGAATTGGCTATGCCATTTCCTGGAAACCGTAGCGCAGGGTTTTAACCCTGCCCTTCATGCGTTGACCATTATAACATCAATTGCCAAAAAGGCCAGGAGGCTGTCCGAGAATGGCCATTTTCCCCAATCTCCGCGTCAAGCGTAAATTATAACCCGCCTGAGGCGGGTAAATCCTCGAAATACTTCCATCCCTGTCTTCAG
>JAQYVK010000556.1 GCA_030145585.1 Desulfatiglandales bacterium
GTGGCTATGAGCTACAGGAGCCGGATGGCGATTCAAAAAAAATTAAAACCCTTTTCGAGATTGGTTTAACGATAGCACCAGACGAGCCCATCGATATTTGGAAGGTAAGTTTGGATCGTATCGGAATCGACTTCCGGTTTGGAGACCACTTCAGTGGTGTCGGCGTAAATATGGGATTTCCTTTTTAGCAGTGTAGCTAATAGTCTGAATAGAGATAAAAAGATTAGCTACGAAATCCGTACTATCACCAATGTGTCTCCAATCAAAGTCAATTACCGATAGCTGCTATATCTCTCAGGTCTTTACACCACTGAAAATCCTGGGATATACGAAATTTATATGTAAAATAGCAATATTGCAGGTAATGGCAAGGTATCACCACTTGCCGGAACCCTCAATAATGATTGACTAAATCCCATCGATTTGTTTATGAATATTAAATACCCTATGCCACCTGACCTGAAACAGTTCTCGATTTGCTAAATCGAATCATGCTGCTCATCTGATACTGCGTTTCTGTAAATCATCCAATCAAATTCTTTTTTGAGTTTCGATCAGAATTATTGAATTTTAAGAACCAGAAGCGACATACTTAACAATGTTAGGTGGGTGCAACGTGACTGTTACAAACTCTCATTCATGGACCGATACAAGTACGGCGAAGGCTCAGCCTTGGGGAAAGGTCGCTTCCTGTTACTCGGCCGTTGATAGGTTCTTCCCGGCCTGCGGGTTGTTCGACCTGACTGAGGGCATTTATCACGGTAATCCCAAGACGCCTTATGAACAGGCCGAGGCTAACCAACTCGACTACTTGTTGGATCAGATCCGATGCGAGTCAGGCCGACGCGTACTGGACCTCGGTTGTGGGTACGGGACGCTCTTGGAGCGAATCCGGCAGCGCGACGCCATGGGGGTTGGGATCACCATCTCTGTCGAACAGGTGAGGTGCTGCCGCCAAAAAAATCTCGACGTCCACCTCCTCGACTACCGCGCGATACCAGGCGAGTGGAACCGGACGTTCGACGGGGTGATTGCCAACGGGTCTATAGAACACTTTGTCCAGCCGACCGATGCCGCGGCCGGAAGGACGGACGACATTTACCATGACCTGTTCGCCCAGGTCCACCGCCTGATTGACCCCAATTCGACGGAGCGCTGGTTCGCCACGACGACGATTCATTTCGTTCGGAAGCCAGCAGACCCGCTTGACCTATTGAGGAGCCCCTTTACCTTCCGCTGGGGTTCGGATAATTACCATTGGGCCGCTCTGGAACGGGGCTGGGGCGGCTATTATCCAGAGGTCGGCCAGCTCCGTCGGTGTGCGGAAGGATATTTCGACCTAATCGAGGAAGTTGATGGGACCGAGGATTACCGGTTGACCTCCGAAGAATGGGTACGGCGGATGCGCCGAGCCATGCTATCCCGGCGGGTGGTGAAAATCGCGTTCCGGTCTTTACCGGTTTTGGTGCGATCCCCGTTGCAGTTCTTGACGCTGCTCCTGAGCCTTTTATTCAGCGAGTCATGGAACTGGCAATTCCGGCCGCCGAACGCACCAACGCAGCTTTTGCGACAGACATGGGCGTATCGGGATCGACTCTGAAGAGGGGGCGGCATCTGCCAAATCTCTCAGATCTCGACACCATTGAAATTCCTGGGATATAAGAAACATACATGCACTCTGACTGAACTGCAGGTACTGGCAAGAAATATCAGGTTTGATAATCACCGGTTTTGGGGTCTAATTTCGCACATATCACAACTTTTGGCCGGGTGTGGATAATCTCAATGTACCACAGGAATGACCAAATTTGAGATACGGAATCAGATATCTCAGGCTCACTCAATTTATCCGAATTGAGGATATCACACCTTTTTATGTTGTTGAAATCTTTGACTTCTGGTATGAGAAAAGGGCTCAAAATGAGGCTGAAACTGGTTCGCACGCTAACCAATATTTTATTTTGCGAATGTTGCAGATAATGCACGTTGTCTTAACCTGAAAAATGCTCAAATTACACACAATTTACGGAAACCAGCTTGGTAATCGGGCCTGAATTGACACCGAGCAACATCTCACTTATACTCAACCCTATCAAAAGCGAATGACCATCCTTTTAACCTTCAAATTGACCTTTCTTTAGATCTGGAGGGCATCAATAATGAAATGCCCAAAATGCCAATTTGATAACAGAGTAGGTGCCAAGTTCTGCAAAGAGTGTGGGAATAAATTGGAACTCACGTGCCCACAGTGTGAAAATGCATATACATCGGGCGCGAAGTTTTGCGATGAATGCGGCCATGAGCTTCAAGCGACAAAAAAGGAAGCGCCCCCCATCGCCTACCACCAGCCCCAATCCTACACCCCCAAACACTTAGCCAACAAGATCCTCACGACCCGGGCTTCAATTGAAGGTGAGAGAAAAGTAGTCACGGTGCTGTTTGCAGATGTGGCCAATTCTACTGCTATCTCTGAAAAGCTCGATCCGGAGGACGTCCACCAGGTCATGGACGGGTGTTTCCGTATCCTCATGGACGAGATTCACCGTTACGAGGGCACTGTCAACCAGTTCCGGGGCGACTGCGTGATGGCCCTCTTCGGCGCTCCGTTGGCACTTGAAGACCACGCCCAGCGGGCCTGTTTGGCCTCCCTGAGCATACAGCGGGCCATGAAGGGTTACAGCGAGGATATGAGGGCCAGGTTCGGGCTCGAGTTCAAAATGCGGATCGGCCTAAACTCGGGCCTGGTGGTGATCGGCTCGATCGGCAACGACTTGCGGATGGATTACACCGCCGACGGAGACACAGCCAACCTGGCCTCGAGGTTAGAGAGCCTGGCCAAACCGGATACGGTTCTTGTCTCCGGCAACACCTTCAAGCTGGCCGAAAACTATTTCGAGTTCGAGCCCCTGGGTAAGGTCCAGGTCAAGGGCAAGGAGGCGCCCCAAGAGGCCTACATCCTGTTGAGGCCCAGCGATATCGGGACCCGAATCGCGGCCTCGTCGGCCAGGGGGCTTACCCCGTTTGTGGGGCGAAAACAGGAACTTGAGACGATCAAAGAAGCATTTGAGAAAGCCCAATCAGGCCAGGGCAAAGTCGTGGGGATTGTAGGTGAGGCCGGGGTGGGGAAATCGAGGCTCCGTCTCGAATTGCGCAATATGCTGCCCAAAGGGGAATACACCTATCTTGAAGGGCATTGTCTCCATTACGGCAGCGCCATGCCTTATCTGCCCCTACTGGACGTTTTCAGGGCATATATCGGTATTAAAGAGGGGGAGCAGGAATCGGTCATCAGGGAAAAAATGAAAAAGAGAATCCTCGGGTTGGATGAGAATTTGAAGACCGTGATCTCTCCTTTCGAGGAACTCATCTCCCTCAAAGTGGAAAATGGTGAATACGCTAAACTTGAGCCGCAACAGAAAAGAGAGAAGACTTTTGAAGCCTTCAGAGACCTCACTATACGAGGCAGCCAGGAAAGGCCATTAATTCTGGCCATCGAGGATCTCCACTGGATTGACAAAACCTCGGAGGAGTTTCTTGATTATATGATCGGGTGGCTTCCCAACACGCGCATCCTGCTCCTCCTTCTCTATCGGCCAGAATACACCCATACCTGGGGAAGCAAATCCTATTACAGCAAAATCGGGGTAGATCAGCTCTCCAGTGGTACTAGTGCAGAGCTGGTCAGGGCTATCCTGGATGGAGGAGATGTGATGCCCGAACTGAGGGACCTGATTCTCAGCAGGGCTTCTGGAAACCCCTTCTTTATGGAAGAATTGACCCACAGCCTGCTCGAAAACGGTTCCATCGTCAAAAAGGGGGACCAATATGTTCTGAGTACAAGGACCTCGAACATTCAGGTGCCGAATACGATCCAAGGGATCATCGCGTCCCGCATGGACCGCTTGGAAGAAGGGCCGAAACGAATCATGCAGGTTGCCTCGGTGATCGGCCGGGAATTTGCATTTCAAATTCTTCACGCCATCACCGAGATAAAGGAAGATCTCAAGTCTAATCTTCTGAACCTCCAGGGGTTGGAGTTTATCTACGAAAAGAGCCTTTTCCCTGAGCTGAAATACATCTTCCGGCACGCGCTCAGTCAGGAAGTAGCGTACAACAGCCTGCTTTTAAAGAGAAGAAAAGAGATCCACGGGAAGATAGGGAAGGCCATAGAAGAGCTCTATCCCGCACGCCTGGAACAGTTCTACGAGATGCTGGCCTACCATTATTCCAGGAGCAACAGCCTTGAAAAGGCCTGTCTATATTCCAGGTTATCAGGAGAAAAGGCAGAAAGAAACTCTTCCCATAGGGAGGCCTGTGATTTCTACAAAGGCGCCATAGACCTGCTCAACGAATTGCCTGCAACCGCGGAGAACAAAAAGGAAAAAATGAAGATTATTAGTTTAATATTACCATCTTTGGCATTCTTGGGATTCCCAGAGGGCTCCCTCGATATGCTTCAGCAAGGGGAGCAGATCTCAAAAGAGCTGGGGGATGAGAGGCGTCTTGCAAAGCTCTACAACGCAATGGGCTTATATTATTCACATAAAGGACATCCTCAATTGGGGATGAAATATTCTGAGGATGCTTTTAAGGCGGTCCGAAAGAACTGGGATATTGAATTGATGTCGCCTCTTGCATTTGGTCTTTCTGTTTCCTACGCCCAGACAGGGGAGTTTTACAAAATAGTCGATATGGCACCGGATGTCATTGCCCTGATTGAAGAGGCAGAAAGAGAAGTCGACTCTTTTTCTATGGGATGGAATCCATATTCATTACTCTGCTCGTTTTGCGGTCATGGCATGGGCAATTTAGGGGCCTTTGATGAAGGAAGGGTCTTTCTGGAAAAGGGTCTTCGTAATGCCACTAAAATGAATGACCTGGTAGCTTTGGGGCTTGTTGAAATACAATACGGCCGTTTTTATCTTGCCAAAGGGGACTGGAAACCTTCAAAAGAGCATTTTGAAAAGGGTGTCAAGTACAACGAAGAGGTGCAATGGATCTTCGGGTCCGCCGTTTCCTTTCTCGGCCTGGGATATGCGTGCGCTATGCTTGGAGATCGTGAGACCGGCAAAAGGCATGTGGAAAAAGGACTTGAGATCCAACGTGACAGCGGGGCTCAGGTGTTTTTGTCCCTGGCTCACTTTCACTTAGGGTGGATTCACATGGATTTGGGCGATCTAAAAAATGCCCGAAGCCTTGCGGAAGAGGCATTAAGGTTGTCTCAAAAGAACAATGAGAAGCTAATAGAAGCGGGGTCCTGGCTCTTGCTTGGGAGGATATTGGGGAAAACAGAGTCTCTTCAAATCAATAAGGCCGAGGGGTCTATCCTGAAAGGGATCGAGATTTCCAAGGAATTAAAGACAAAAGCATCTTATTCTTTAGGGCATTTGTACTTGGGCCAACTCTATATGACTGGGGGTGAAATGGAAAAGGCCATTTGCAACCTCAAGAAGGCGGAAGGGATGTTCCGGGAGATGGGAATGGATTATTGGCTTGGCAAGGCGCAGGAGGTTCTGGCAGCCCTGTAGAATGCGACAGATTATTGCCATATCTTGTGGTTTCTATCGAGGAAACAAAATGCTACCTTTTCGATATTAACCTTGAATCCACTTCCCATCAAAATTATTTTGCATACTAACTAATCCGCAATATGTTTTGATTGCAGATAGCTGCCATTTAGGTTAACCCGGGTAAAAAGTGTGATATCATCCTTCAGAAGGGCGGATCGAGGGTTGAGATATGTCATGGCTCTAACAGCTTTTTAGGTCGGTTGAGACCCGTTGATACCTCCAACGTATCGGCAAAAATGAAGCCTCAAAAAAAGTTGTGATATGATCAATTCCAATTATTTGGCCTTAGGTTGTGCTTTCTGCTAT
>JAQYVK010000557.1 GCA_030145585.1 Desulfatiglandales bacterium
CTCGATGAGGTGGGCGGCACCGTCGGTCAACAGGGGATACACCATGGCGGAATAATTGGCTGCCGAAAAAATGAAACGGCAAGCGAAGGCGATCGTCAAGGGAAGCTGTTGGCCCCCTGATTCCATGGGTGCATTGGAGCCAATCCAACCCCCTTCGCCGCACTCTTTCAAAAAGGTTTTCATCGAGGGGTGAACCTTGACCTCACCATCCACGAACTCCGGTGGGTTTTTGTCCATTTCCTCAAGGTTTGGCCTTAGGAGATCTTTGCCTATCTTCATGGCGGTCTCAAGCACCATATCAAATATTTCCCTGTTGTGTTCTTCATAATAGGGATATTGGGTCAGTGAGGCCGCATCGAAAACATCATATAGTAAAAACTTTAGATTTCTCTCACTAATAAATTTATCTGTCATATCTTTTACCAACCCCCTTTAAGAGCTTTGGAATATCACCAGGCCGTCAGGCCACCGTCAACCGATAATATTTGTCCGGTCATGAAATCGGACGCCTTTGAGGCCAAAAAGACGACAACCCCTTTGAAGTCATCTTCTTCCCCGAATCGCTTGATAAGAAGGCGAGAAAACACCTTTTCCCGCCAATTGTCATAGGTCCATTTACTCATCTTACTGTGAAACCAGCCGGGGGCCATACAGTTCACATGAATATTATATTTAGACCATTTGGTGGCAAGGTCCTTTGTGAGAGCATGGATAGCCCCTTTTGAGGCGTTATAGGGGATTGCATTGAGATAATCCGGATCAGTCCCCCTGAGACCCGCATAGGAGGATATGTTGATGATTTTGCCCTGTTTCTGTTTGATCATCTCCCTTCCCACCCTTTGGGAGATACGGAATGTGCCGGAGATGTTCAAGTCGATGACCTTTTGCCAGTCTTCCATCGAGATGTCTTCAGGGTTGGCCCCCCAGGTGCGGCCGGCGTTGTTGACCAGGATATCGATCCGTTTAAATTGCTTGATGGTTTCATGGACAAGGCGATCGACATCTTTGTCCTTGGTGAGATCGCACTGCAGGGGGAGGGCCCTCACGCCCAATGCTTCGACACCTCGGGCCGTTTCTTCGCATTTATTCAGTTTCCTGGAACAGATCACCACATCGGAACCCGCTTCCCCCAAGGCCATGGCTAACGACCGACCCAAGCCGTCACCACCACCAGTCACGATAGCGACCTTACCGCTTAAATCAAAGAGATCTAGTACGCCCATTTTCACCTTTCCCCGCAAAGCGTAAAAATTTTAATCACGAAAACACGAAAAATCGAAAACACGAAATAGGAATTTAGTTGATGGGTATCGCGTCGCTCTACCCATCCTACGATCCAGGTCCCACAATCTCCCCTTCACCCATTCTCCGCTTCTCCCATTCTCCCCTTCAGGAAACTGCGCTATGCCCCATGCGCTTTGCGCTTACTTTCCCTTAAATTTTGGTTTTCGTTTTTCCAGAAAAGCGGCCATCCCTTCTTTTTTATCCTCGGTCCCGAACAGCATACAGAATACCCCCTGTTCTATTTGTAGACCCTCTTTAAGGGAGGTGCTCATGCCTTTCCGTATTGCCGTCTTGGCCGCACGAAGGGCGACGGCGGGTCGCTCTATCAACTTCTCAGCCAGGGCCGTGGCCTCTGCCTCCAAACTATCAGAAGGAACGATCCTGTTGACCAAACCGATGCGTTCAGCCTTATCCGCCTTGATGGTTTCTCCCAAGAAAATGAGCTCGGCGGCTATTGAAAGCCCCACCAGACGAGGAAGGCGTTGCGTACCACCACCCCCCGGAATGATGCCAAGGGTGATTTCAGGCAATCCCAAGACAGCGTTGTCCGCCGCGATCCTGAAGTCACAACAGAGGGCCACCTCACATCCGCCCCCTAAGGCATAGCCTGAAACGGCAGCGATAGTCGGTTTTGGCAGATCGGCAAGCCTTTCCTGAACCCTCATGGTTTGATCGGTTTGATCATAGGCCACACCGATATCTCCCGCGGCCATGGCGCCTATATCTGCCCCGGCCGCGAAGGCCTTCTCATTACCCGTAAGAATCAAGACCCTGACGGCGTCATCCTCTTCGCATCTTGCTACAACGGCCTCCAGATCTCTGAACACATCCGGATTGAGCGCATTGAGTTTTTTGGGTCGGTTGAATTGGGCCCACGCAATGCCCCCTTCTCGCTTGTAGTTGATATATTTGAGATCCATGGTGTGAATTTTCCTTTCTACACTTTGATAATACAGGCATCAGCCTGGGCCAGACCGCCGCAGATGGCTCCAAGGGCATATCCCCCGCCCCGCCTGCGCAATTCGTACATGAGGTTCATGATGAGTCGCGCGCCGCTCGCCGTGTTCGGATGACCGATTGCAATGGCGCTGCCGTTGATATTGGTCTTCTCCTGCAGTGCCGTTGCTTTCCCTTTATCTTTATCACCCATCAGAAGCAAGCTGACCAAAGGGACTGCTGCAAAGGCTTCATTGATCTCCATGACACCCATATCATCGAGGGTCAGGTCGGCCGACTGGAGGGCCTTCATGGCGGCATATGCCGGGCCTTCGGCCATTCGCAGGGGGCTGATAGCAATAGAGGACATGGACACGATTTCGGCGAGAGGCTCGAGGCCCAGTTCTTCAGCCTTTCCTCGGGTCATAAAAAGGATTGCCGTGGCCCCGTCATTCAATCCGGGGGCGTTTCCAGCCGTGACCCCTTTGCAGCCGTAAATGCCGGGTAGCTTGGCCAGTTTTTCCAGGCTTGAGCCGGGTCGGTATTGCTCATCGATGTCGAGGGTGATGGGATCAGCTTTCCTCTGAGGGATTTCCAGAACCATCATCTCCTCTTTAAATTTACCGGCCTCCCAGGCGTTGCCGTAATTCTGGTGGCTCCTCACGGCCCAGGCATCCTGTTCTTCTCTCGATACCCCATACTCAGTGGCCACATCATCCGTATCAACGGAGACGGGATTGAAATCTTTGTACCCAAGCGCAAAAAGAGGATCTTCCATCTTTACATCCCCGATACGGAATCCCTTCCAACGCAAGCCCCGCACAATCTGCGGCTCCTGGCTGAAGGAAGTGGCCCCGCCCCCTAAGGCGCACTGGATTTCTCCAGCAACCATGGCCCGACATCCGAGGTGGACCGCCGACATGGCTGACACGCAGGCCTTGTCGATGGCAACGGATGGGGTTTCCGGGGGCAGTCCCGCTTTGATAAGGGTCTGCCGTGCGGCTACCGGTGTAAAGACATCCTTACAGACCGAGGTGTCTCCAACACCCCAGTATACTTCATCGACCTGATCTCCCGGGACATCGACCCGGGCCAGGACCTCTTTCATGGGCAGGGCCCCAAGATCAAAGTAGTCGTATTCCTTCAAAGAACCGCAGTAGCGCCCAAAGGGCGTTCGAACCGCACTTACAATGACGATATCTTTGTACATTTCATTCTCCTTTCGAGTTTTCCCAAAGTCAGTTCCAACAACGATGCCGAGTGACCTCCCCACCCAAACCCTCCCCCTTGAGGGGGAGCGTTTGGGTGGGGGTGAGAGATGAACTACCTGATGCAAACTTGTAAATGCTCTCCTTAGTAAAGTACGTTCCGGCAAATATGCCGGGTGATCCTCTCAGAGAGGGATATTTCCATGCTTCCTGTAGGGCCTAGACGGTTCAGCCTTCCCTTCCAGGATCATCAATGTTTTGATGATGCGGGTCCGGGTGTCCTTGGGGTGGATGACCGCATCGATGACTGAACGTGATGCTGAGTGATAGGGGGTCAAGTACGTATCCTGATAGGCTTCGATTTTTTTGTCAAGAAAATCTGCAGGATTCTCGGCCTTCTGAAGCTCTCGGCGATAAAGAATTTTTACGGATGGCTCGGCACCGACCATCTGCATTTCAGCAGAAGGCCAAGCAAAGACCTGATCGAAACCGATCTGATGGACCCCCATGGCAGGGATGGCACCGCCATACATCTTTCTTAAGATGACCGATATTTTGGGCACCGTGGCTTCGGTCCAAGCATAAAGCATCTTGGCCCCGTGACGAATAATGCCCCCATGCTCCTGACGGACACCGGGTAGAAACCCAGGCACATCAACCAGAGAAATCAAGGGGATGTTGAAAGCATCACAGGTCCGAATGAACCTCGAGGCCTTGTCCGAGGCATCGATGTCCAGGCAGCCCCCGAGGAATCGGGGGTTGTTGGCCACAATGCCGACCGCCTGTCCCCCCATGCGTGCATAACCGACAACAATGTTGCGCGCAAACAGGGGATGGATCTCAAAGAAGATCCCCTCGTCCACGATGGCCTGAATCACTTCGGCCATGTCATAAACTTTGGACATCTGGATGGGCACGATGTCTATAAGCTCCGGCACTTCCCTGTCTACCGGGTCGGTACCCGATTTTTTTAGAGATTTTTCCTGGTTGTTCTGAGGAAGATAATCCAGAAGTCCTTTTATCAGGTCTAGGCATTCTTTGTCGTCCTTTGCAGCAAGATGAACCACGCCCGATTTTGTACTGTGGACATAGGTACCTCCAAGTTCTTCAAAGCTCACTTCTTCCCTCGTGACCTCTTTGATGACGGCAGGTCCTGTAATAAACACATGAGAGGTCTTCTCAACCTGGACCACAAAATCGCAAAGGGCTGCGGAATAGGCGGCACCCCCGGTACAGGCCCCCATAATGGCCGCAATCTGAGGGACGATACCGGAAGTGAGGGCATTTTGATAGAACATGCCGGTGATGCCGTACACATTATCCATGCCCTCCTGAATTCGCGCCCCGGCAGAGGCATTCAGGCAGACAACGGGGACCATGTTCTCTCTGGCGAGCTTGAGAATATTATGAATCTTGGCCCCATGTGTTTTCCCAGTCGACCCACCCAAGACGGTGACATCTTCGGAGTAAATAAAGACCTTTCTTCCGTTTATAGTTCCGTATCCGGTGACAACACCATCCCCTATAAACGTCTTTTTATCCATATCGAAATCATGGCACTGGTGTTCTGCGAGCATGTTAATCTCAACGAAGCTTCCGTCATCCATGATATAGTCAAGTCGCTCCCTGGCTGTGAGGCATCCCTTCTCCCTCTGCTTTTGCAACCGTTCCTCTCCACCCCCTTGAAGCGCCTTGGCTTCATTGGCTTGGAGCTTTTCAAGCTCTTTTTTCCAGGTTTTTTTATGGGCCATGTCTAGGGTCCTTTCTCAATTCATTCTGGCGTCCAGTATCAGAACATGTCAACCAAATCATGATGATCTGTTTTCATCTGCGTCCGGCTGTCCTGCGGACAGCGGGATAGCGGCTGTTCTTTCGAACAGCAAAAGGAATCACCGAAATGCGATTATGATTTCTGTTTGGCCTGAATCAACTCAATCAAAACTCCAAATGTGCTCTTGGGATGGATGAACGCCACGAGCTCTTCGTGGGCATTGAGGTATGGCGTCTCATTGATCAATTTGAGTCCTTTGTTTTTCAAACGATCTAATTCGGCCTGAATGTTATCGACCTCAAAGGAAATATGGTGAATACCCTGACCTCTCTTTTGAATGAACTTGGCGATCTGACCATCCGGTTCGGTTGACTGGAGCAGTTCCAGGTTGGTCCCTGCCATGGGAAGAAAGGAAAAGAGCAATTCCCCGAAGTTTTCCTTTCCTGAATTGGCCAGGTCGAAATTCTCCTTAAAAAAAGTGCGTGCTTCCTCGATGTCTTCAACCGCCAGTCCAATATGGCTGACTTTTTTTATCATGATCCTTTTCCTTTCTCTTGACAAGGGTGGGAGGCGTTTTGTTTGGTTTCCCCTTTCTAATGGAATGGTTTCAATACCCCTCTCTTGTCGGATGGGTGAGAGGAGAAACCCATCATTTTAGATGAAAATAATATAAAATATTGAATTATATCAATCCTAAAAAGATGTCAAGGAGAAAAAAGAGACACGTAATCTTTTTCTCAGATTTCTGGGTAAATCTTATAATATGCGTAATATTAGGTAGTTAATATATTATAAATAAGCACTCCATCCATATTTTTTGCTTGACATCCCTTAACATTTAATAAAATATGGGATTAAATTTAACCTGTGAAGAGGGGCCGTTGCAGAAGGAAGAGGTATAGATGAAGATCGAATCGGTTAAAAAAGCAAGTCATTCAAACAAGACCAAAACCTTGATCGAGGAAGCATATCGAAAGATCAAGCAAATGATTTTTGAACAAAAGTTGGTCCCGGGTCAGAGGTTGGTTTACCAAGATCTAGGAGACCTGCTCCACATGTCGCGGACCCCGATTATTGTCGGTCTGAACCGTTTGGAGCAGGATGGTTTTGTCGCCTATGAGACCTTCCGTGGGTTCTATGTTAAACCCATAGACCCCCAAGAGGTCTGGGATGCCTTCGGGGTCCGGGAGGCCTTGGAGACCTATGCTGTAGAGCAGGCCATTAAATTGGGAAATGTAGAGGATATAAAGATAGTGGAAGAGAAGCTTCAGGCCCATAAAGCATACAAACCCCATTATTATACACGTAAAAAATTCGTATTGGATTCCGAATTTCACATTCAGATCGCCGTCATGGCGAAGAATCGCGTCCTGAAATTGCTTCTGAGGAGAAATTTTGAACATGTTTATCTCCGCGCCAGGCTGGAAAATTACGATCCCCAAAGAATGACCATTTCGGTGGAGGAGCATTCGAGGCTGATTGAAAAAATGAAAAAGAAGGATGTCATCGGCAGCATCGAGGCGATGCGAAATCATATTCAAAGCGCAAGGGATCACGTGTTACGCTGCCTGTCGGATGATGGCTCGGAGCAGATTGAATATCAGCGTATTTAGAGAAGCAAAATGATGCCGGATACCAGATACCGGATAAAAAATTCATATTAGATAACCTCCAGCATCCAGAGACCAGCATTCAGCATCAGCTGATTTCTTCTACCAGAATTTGATATAAAATCTTGACCTAAAATATAAGATCTTAGTTCATAAATACGATAAGAGAGTCCCTATGGATACAATAAAAAAAGGTATGGAAGATTGGGAGGCGGGAAGCCTCAAAAAAGTCTTAGACCGGTCTCCTGAAAGGCAGGATGTCTTCGAGACGGAGAGTGGTATCCCTGTCAAAAGACTCTATACCC
>JAQYVK010000558.1 GCA_030145585.1 Desulfatiglandales bacterium
GATCGGAAAAAGGAAGGGTTCAAAGTCGCACCAAAGGTGCTTGCACGTTACAAACAACTTGCGGCTGAAGCCTCAAGGTAAGAACCTGATTTTGGAAAGGTACGGGAGCCTCACAGCTCCCGTACTTTTGCCTAATTCTGAAGGAGGGGGCCTATGGCGAACACGAGCGATGTCTCCACAGTCGAGAGAGTTCTGAACAAAGCAAGCCTATTCTTTGGCGGTCTCTCCGCTCTGGCGCTTGTTCTCATGATGACCATTACCGTTGTTGAAGTGGTTGGCCGTGCAACGATCAACTACTCCTTATACGGCAATTATGAATTGATCGGCATGCTTCTTGTCGCCGCCGGACCTTTGGGCATGGCCCTCTGCCAAAAGGACAGAAGCCATATCACCGTAACCCTCGTGGTCGATCTGCTTCCACCAGGCGTCAAAGCGGTTCTAAAGAGCATCGCCCTTTTCCTCAGCCTGGGGACATATATTATTATCACCTGGAAAATGACTCAATTAACCATCTCGTATTACGCGAAAGGGAGGGGAGGCATATCCGCAGATCTGGGGATCTCCCTCGGGCATGTTTCCTTGGTATTTTCTGCTGGAGCGCTTCTCTTCTCTCTCATGCTGTTGCTCCACTTCGTACAATCTTTGACCCAGCATTCTAGGAGGTAAACTAGTGGATCCGGCAACTGTTGGTCTGATCGCTATTTTTTTTCTGGTCATCCTGATCTTTGCGGGAGTGCCTGTCGGTGTGACGCTCATTCTCGTTGGTTTCGGCGGGTTGGTCGCTATTCTCGGTCCTGATAAAGCCCTCGCCAATATGGCCCTGATTCCCTTTGCAACCGTCAATCGTTACAGTTTTGCTGTCATCCCGCTTTTCCTGTTGATGAGTGGGTTTGTAGGCCGGAGCGGTATAGGAGAACTCGCCTATAGCACGGCCCGCGCCTGGGTCGGCCATATCAAAGGCGGCCTGGCTATGGCGACGGTATGCGCCTGCGGACTTTTCGCAGCCACGAGCGGCTCCAGCCTGGCCACCGCGGTCGCCATGGGTAAAGTCGCCTACCCGGAAATGAAGAAATTAAAATATGATTCCCGGCTGGCCATTGGCTGTATTGCGGCGGGCGGTTCGTTGGGTCTTCTCATCCCTCCAAGCATGGCCTTTATCCTTATCGGCATACTGACAGAGGTTTCCATCGGCAAGCTTTTTATGGCGGGTATCATCCCAGGGATTCTTGAGATCGTTGCCTACGCTGCGACCATTTACATCATTTGCCGACGAAATCCTGCTATGGGTCCTGCCATAGAAAAAGTGCCTCTTAAAACAAAACTCATATCGATCAAAGACACCTGGATGGTGGTTGTCCTTTTCTTGTTGGTTATCGGGGGGATCTATGGCGGTTGGTTTACGCCCACAGAGGCAGGTGGTATCGGGGCCGCCGGGGCCTTGGTTATTGGCGTCCTAACAAGACGCCTCAAGGGCGGAGACATCAAATTCTGTTGTATGGACACGGCCCGCCATACCGGCATGATTATTGCCATGCTCATCGGCGCCTTCGTCTTTATGCGATTTCTCGCCTATACGCGAATCCCCAATCTGGCCAGCGAATGGGTTGTTTCACTCAATATGTCTCCTATACTCATCGTGACGATGATCCTCATCAGTTTTCTATTCTTTGGTATGTTCTTTGACATGTATGCGGTCGTCATCCTGACCACCCCCGTCCTCTTTCCCATTATGATGGATATGGGCTTTGATCCTATATGGTGGGGCGTGATCATGTGTAGGATGATTGAGATAGGGATGATCACCCCCCCGTTCGGCATCAATCTCTTTGGGCTGACCGCCTCGGCCGATGTTCCTGTCGGGACGATGTACAGAGGCATATTGCCGTTCGTATATGCCGATGTGGTGGTCGTCGGACTGTTGGTTGCCTTTCCCATATTATCAACCTATATCCCAAATCATTTGATGTGAAATGGCATCCATCCGTTAATTTGATCATGGGGCAGTTCAGTACGCTTATATTTCCGTTGTTTTTTACTCTTCTTTTTTCCCGTAAATCAGCAGGTTAAAGGTGTGCCCTGCCTCCTCTTATGGAATTGGGAACGGTGTTTTGCCGTTATGGTTCGAAATAATACTTGTACGCTGCTTTATCAGGATCTACTATGATTATGAATCTCAAGTCCGACTCAGAGATTTATTAAGAAAATTCAGTGTCTATCATTGACACGTTTGATCAGGATGTTTTTTATGTGACATGGAGGTTTTTAGATGACCAGATGGGGAATGGTTATTGATTTAAAAAAATGTGTAGGATGCTGGGGCTGCTCCCTCTCCTGTAAAGAAGAACATTTTCTGCCTCGGGGGGTCCTCTGGAATAGAGTATTGATCAGTGAAAGAGGAAAATTCCCGACAACCGAAAAAGTCATGGTTCCTATACTGTGCAATCACTGTGAAGAACCGGCCTGTGTCGAGGTTTGTCCGACGGGCGCCAGCCTGAAACGGGATGACGGCATCGTGTTGATTGACTACGATGAGTGTACGGGCTGTAGGGCCTGCGTCGTGGCCTGTCCTTATCAGCAGAGGACTTTTTATGATGGAAAAGATGACGAATAT
>JAQYVK010000559.1 GCA_030145585.1 Desulfatiglandales bacterium
TCATCCATGAGTCTTTCATAATGATCGGTTATTTGATGGATTATCCCGATTCTGTTTTTATCAAGCAACAGATTCAAGAAATTCTTTACCACATCTGAATAGGTGCTTTTCTCCAAGAGAGTCTGGAGAATCTTTCTGCGGTCTTCAACCGGGAAAATCTGGTTGGCAATGACCCCCAGGACTTCTTTGTGGACCTCACAAAACCCGGAAAAATCCTGCAGGTCCTTTCCATATGCTTCAAAATTACCATCCTCTTGCCCCAGGCTCAGCAGGGCCTTTGCATATCTTTTAGAGACCTTTGATCCGATCAATGTATTTTCCCAACCCTTTCTATAAAGTCTTGGACCAGGCGATCTTGATCCTCATCTTTCATTTCTCTCGCTATGATTTCCTGTGCTTTTTGAGCCGACAGATTCACCACCTCCTGCTTGAGTCTGTCCTTCGCCGCCTGTATTTCCTGTTCAATGGTGGCTTCCGACTGCTCGATGATCTGCTGAACTCTGAGATTTGCCTCAGCAATAATACGTTCCTTTTCCGTCTCACCTTCTTTTTTATATTGCTCGAGGATTTCAAGTCGCTCTTTTTCAAATGCTTTGAGCTTTTTATCAATGGCCTGATATTTCTCTTCGGCCTCTTCCTTGTCCTTTTTCAGGGTTTCCAGTTTCTCACGAATGTCATCGATGCGTTTGGAAAAAAGACTCTTAATATTCGCTTTCTTCAAAGCCCAGATAAGGATGATGACCAGAAGGGTAAAATTGATGAAACGGTATAGAAGATCGCGAAGATCTGCACTGCGGTCTGCGCTGTGCCCTTCCCCATCGCCGCTTTCATGAACGTCCGGTTTCGCGCCCTCCTGGGAACTTCCGTGGACATCCGCAGGGGTGCTCTCGCTCGTCGCCAGAGCCGGTCCATAAAAAAATAGAGAGAAGGCTGCCAAAAGAAAAATGAGAACGATGACCTTTTCCCTATATGGATTCATTCTGAACATTAGATGCTCCTTCCAAGAACCTTCTCAGCCAGCTCCTGAGAGAAAAGAGACACTTCTTTCTCTAAGGATTGACGGAGTCCCGCCATATCGCGATCTGTGTCCTCCCTGGCCTTTGTAATCTTTTCGCCCACCGAATCGACGGCATTTTGCACCATCTTGGCTTCTTCATGATGGCCCTCGTTTTTACTGTCTTCCTTCTCTTTGAAGCCGTCCTTTCTTGCCGCTGTGGTGTTCTGTTCGAGTTCCTCGTTCAATCTTGAAGACCGATCCGTGAGATCCGCTATAGTCCCCTCTGAAGCACTCATTTCTTCCTGTCTTTGACCGAGTATTTTTCGGATGGGTTTATAAAGAATGATATTGAGGAGAAATAGGAGGACAAGAAAATTGATGATCTGGATAATCAGGGTGTTATTTATCTCAAGCATGGTCCCTTTATACCTCTGATTTGTGAAATATTTTTCAAGGTGTAACGCCTTTTACAAAAAATAAAATCACTTGTCAAAACTTTTTATTGGTTGTTTCACCTTTTTTTGGGATTGGAAAGAAAGCCGTGGAAGGGCGAGATGTTCTTTACGGACTACATTGTGGTATCACCCATTGTTAGGTGAGTCTTGTGGGATCCCGGAACCAAGGGCTCGAAAGAGGCATTGTACCGATTTTACGGACGGTAAATCAGGATACCGTTCTCGTCACACAATGATTCCGGTTCGCGTGAGGCAGCCGTACAAATTGGTGTTCAATCTATCGACTTGTCGATTTGTTTTTCCCGGACAGGGGCGGGACTGAAGGGCGAATCCTCAAGGGTAATGGAGAGGACCTTATCTTCAGCCTTTTCTGTTAATTCAATCGGTTTTTCCATGGAGCAGTTGCCATTGAAAACAACCCCTTCATCAATAACCAACACAGGGGTCTGTATGTTTCCGGAGACCTTTCCGGAGGCATGGATCTCCATTCTTTCCTCAGCCGTGACATTCCCACGGATTTCTCCATTTACAATGATATGGGAAGCAAAGACATTGGATTCGATAACGGCCAACTCACCGACAATAAGGGTGCCTTTTGTAATAATTTCACCCTTAAACCGGCCATCTACCCTGACGGCCCCGGTGAAGGAGAGTTTCCCTTCAAATTCAGTATTTACACCCAAAAAGGCATTGATTTCATCTTTTGTTTTCATTGGGTCTCTCTATTGTTTTCGGGGCAATTTGTTATCATATCAATGTGACCATTGCAAGGAAAATCATTGAAACATAAATCGTCTCATGCTGATATTCATGAGTAATCCCATGCCCGCCATGGTCATAACGATGGATGAGCCCCCGTAACTCACCATGACGAGAGGTATGCCGACCACGGGCAGCAGACCTGTTACCATACTCACATTGATGACCAGTTGCCAAAAGACGATGGCGAGGATTCCTAATGCAATGATTGCGCCAAACTTGTCTTTTGAATTTTTTGCAATGTTTATCCCCCACAGCATCAGAAAGAGATAGAGTAAAAGTAGGGACAAAGATCCTATGAAACCCCACTCTTCCGCAAATACTGAAAAGGCAAAATCCGTGTGTTGTTCAGGTAAGAAATGTAATCTGGTCTGAGTCCCTTTCAAGAAACCTTTTCCCCAAAAAAGCCCGGACCCGATGGCTATCTTGGACTGATTGATATGATATCCTGCTCCCAGGGGGTCCTTATCGGGATCTATAAAGATCAGGATACGGTTTCGCTGGTATTCTTTCAGGAGAAAGTGCCATATTAATGGCGCTGTTGATAGTGATATCAGGATAAGTATCAGGAGTGATTTCCACTTGATCTTGACAAATAAAAGAATAGAAAATGAGACAACGGTTAAACATAATGCGGTCCCCAGATCAGGTTCCCTCAGGATCAAAACAGCGGGCATGGCGGTGAGGAGAAAGGGCTGCCACAACTCCCTCAGTCCATATTCATCGACCTGCCCATGCTCGTCGAAGAATTTTGCCAACACAATAACAACAGCGATTTTGGCGAGTTCGGAAGGTTGAAATGAAAGGCCACCCAGACTCAACCATCTCTGTGATCCTGAACGTACATCACCGAGGAGGAGCACCAGGATCAGCAGTACCAGCGCAAAGATATAGATTGGATAAGCAAGAGTCTCCAGGAGATGATAATCAAAGGTTGTCATTATTAAAAGAACAGCAAACCCAATGAGGAACCAGTAGATCTGTTTGACAAAAATTTGAGAACTTCCAATTTGTTTTAAAGGAAATGTGGCGCTGTAGAGGTTCAGAACACTGACTGTCCCTATCAGAACTAAAATAAGTAGCAAAATCCAATCAAAATTCTGAAGTAGTCGTCTGTCAAACATGCTTCTGTAATCCTCGTTCGTTACTCTTTTAGTATGATCTAAACCCACCGCTTCTAGCGGTGGATCCGGAAAGGTTCACCCGTCCCAGCGAGAAAAAAATACTCGATAGCGGCAGATTAAAGCATTTTTTTGAACGTCCAACATCGAACATTGAACATCGAATGATGAACTCGCTTCGCTCGGCCATTTTATAAAAAATTTTAGCATGCCTTATTCAAAATTCGACGTTGGACGTTGGATCAGCCGGAGGCTGACAAGTGCTTGCTCGCCCTCCGAAGGCGGGTAAACCTCTGGCGAGTTCGACGTTCCTATTCTTTCCGTTTTAACAGCGGCGTCCTTGATTTAGATTAGTAATCTT
>JAQYVK010000560.1 GCA_030145585.1 Desulfatiglandales bacterium
ATATTATTAATGGAATACGACGTCATTATCTGTTTTGAAACGCATGTGGAGCTTAAAACAGAGAGAAAGCTCTTCTGTGATTGTTCAGTCAGCTATGAGGCCACCCCGAATAGTCATGTATGTCCGGTCTGTACCGGCCAACCGGGCGCACTTCCTGTTTTAAACAAAAAAGCCGTGGAATTTGCCGTTCGTACGGGTTTGGCTTTCGATTGCTCTATTAACAGACATTCCCGATTTGCCCGAAAAAACTATTTTTATCCCGACTTGCCCAAAGGGTATCAGATATCCCAGTATGAACGACCGTTTTGTGAAGACGGTTTCCTGGAAATCATCGGGGATGACGGGAAACCTTATGTCGTTGGGATCAAACGCATACACCTTGAAGAAGATGCAGGCAAACTGGTACACTCGGCAAACTCCTTTGAGGCCTCCGACTACAGTCTGGTTGACTACAACCGTTCCAGCATCCCCCTCCTTGAGATCGTTGCCGATCATGAGCGAAACCCATTACGGTCTGTCAGGGAAGCCCGCACCTATCTGGAAAAACTAAGGCAAATCCTGAGATATATCGGGGTCAGTGATTGCATCATAGAGAAAGGGCAGTTTCGATGTGATGTGAATATCTCTCTTCGGCACAAAGGGCATCAGGGCTTTGGCAATCGCGCTGAAATAAAAAACATGGGCTCTTTCAGGTTCATTACGCATGCCCTGGAATACGAGATCAAGAGACAATCAGAAATCCTTCGAGCGGGTGAATCGATCTCGCAAGAAACGAGGCTTTTTGATGAACATGAAAAAATTACCCTCCCCATGCGCAGTAAGGAAGACGCCCCCGATTACCGATACTTCCCGGACCCCGATCTGGTAGAAATTGAAGTAGACCCGGATCTTGTCCATGGCATAAAAGAGAGCATGGCTGAATTGCCTGATCAAAAAATGGATCGTATTGTCCTGGATTTTCAAATCCCAAGGGAGGACGCCCTTATTTTGACCAAAAACAAGAGTGTCTCAGATTTTTTTGAAAGCTGTGCTGCTCATTGTAGTGACCGGAAACGTTTGAGCCATTGGATGATTAAAGATCTTTTTAAGCTTCTGAATGAGACTTCTAAAAGCATCGAGCAATGTCCGGTTGCACCCAAAGATTTTGCTCAATTGGTCAATCTTATTTCACAGGGTGAGATCACCGACAAAATAGGCAGGACGGTTTTGGAGGAAATGTTTGAAACGGGCGTCGATCCTGAATCCATTATCAATAAAAAGGGTCTGAAACCAATCCAGGACACCGATAGTTTATTGAAGGTCCTAGATAAAGTCATGGCAGATCATCCTGAGGTGGTGAAGCAAATCAAGGCTGGGGAAACCAAACCGATCGGATTTCTTATCGGCCAAGTAATGAGTATAACGGTGGGCAAAGCAAATCCGAAAAAGGTAAAAGAACTGATTGATAAAACGCTGCTCCCCGAACAGGATTCATGACATGATCCAAAATTATCGTCCACCTGTAGAGCTGGTTATATGAGTAAGAAATGTAAAAAGAGCCGCCGTAATAGATTCCAACAATGGATCAAAACCCGAATATCGAAATCCGAAATTTTTACCCTGTTAAATAATGGGAAACTGAGTGTGGCTGTGTTTTCATGTATTACAGTGATTATTTATATTTTACAGATTCCATGAGCTATTTAACAGGGCGGGCAATATCAAATGACCAAAACCCCAATGACCGAAACCCTCCGGCCTACATCGCGTGGAGATAACCGGCTTTTTCATGCCCGTTTTGAGCATTAAAAAATTTGGATTTCGAATTCTTGCCCGCCTCAGGCGGGTGAATTTCGTATTTCGTGCTTCGTATTTCGAATTTAACTTCGATCAATAATGCCTGGAACAGTAGAACCTTTTAAATTCTACCGGTAAAACCGGTGGCTAAATAACTATTCAATCAATAGAGGATTCAAATGAGGTTACATGAATTATCCATCATACAATATCAGAATATAAGCCCTAAACCTCACCCTACTCCTTTATGGCTTTCCGCTGAAAGCTTTGAGAAACAGCTTGAATATATTTCGTTGCACGATTTTCAGGTCCTTTCTATTGATGATGCCATTCAGTATATGATGAGAGACGGGGGCACAGTAAGGAGTCGTCCTATTTCTTTAACCTTTGATAATGGATATCTTGACTTTTACGATAAGGCCTTCCCTATCCTTTCCAAACACCATTTTCCAGCCACCCTGTTGATCTCACCCCTTAAAGTAGGGAAACACCGTGAAATTGGTGACCAGAAAATCCCATACCTCACGTGGGACCTCCTCAAAGAGCTGGCCGAAAAGGGGATCGACATTGGGGCTTATGAAGATGATGCATGGAGCCTCAATAACCTCCCAGAGGAAGTGGTCCTTCGGCATGTGACCGAATACAAAAAAATGCTGGAGGATAAGCTGGGAAAAGAAATCCATTATTTTGGCGTAAAGGAGGGGGTACCAAACCCAAAAATTCGCGACCTCCTGATCTCAGAAGGGTATCGGGCTTTTCTAACTGAGTGCCCCACAAACCAAAAAGCGGATCTATATGCGATCGGAAGAATCCAGGTCGATGATGACGATTTCAACATCTTTCTCACAAAAATATCGAAGACCTATCTTTTCTTCAAAGATAAAAAGAGCTGGAAATATATCCGTGAATACAGTCTGGACAAACTCGTCCATAGGCTGTCAGAAACCCTTGACAGGATGAGAGGGATCAAAGCCCAATAACGCGAAACCCACCAGGAACAATATTCCATATTACCTCGACTGATGATAGTTG
>JAQYVK010000561.1 GCA_030145585.1 Desulfatiglandales bacterium
TAGAATCATTGATGTTGCAATTGGTATCGATAGGTTTATTGATGAAATTTGTAGTTGTAAAAAAATAGCCTCAAGTTCACTCCATGGCATTATTGCTGCTGATGCCTATGGAATTCCTTCTATATGGTTAAAGTTTTCAGATAAGATTGTTGGAAGCGGTTTCAAATTCATGGATTATTTTTTATCAGTTAAAAGACCTTACCATGAGCCATTGGTGATGAATGAGTACACAACTTTTAATGATATACTTAAGGCATTTTATCATTATGAGATAGACATTGATCTAGATAGACTATTCGACGCATGTCCTTTTCGACAATGATTTTTCCGAATTCCCTTCAATGAGGGCAAAGATCATGGCTACTGTAACCCATAAAGTATAAAAACCCTCATGCTTATAAAAATAGGCGATAAGGCCATGTAGAAATAACCCTCCTATACTACATAAAATTCCGAATATGATAATTGCCTTTTCATCATTTCTCGGCAAAGAGAGGTAGTGCTTTAAACCATGATAAAAAACACTGCCAAAAAGCCACAGAAATGCTGCCAGGCCGAAAAGACCTAACTCTACGGCAATCTGTAAATAAACATTATGAGCATGGTCATAGGGGATATTAAGGTCATTAAATTTTTTTACGGTCTTGCCAAAATTGCTCTTGCCTACACCCAAACCTAAGGCCGGGTTCTCTTTAATAATTCTTACAGCCCCCTTCCACGTATCTATCCGGTAATTAAGGACGCCATCTGATTTCATGTAATCCCCAAATTTGAACATTTCTCGTGCGCGGGTGACCATATTCGTTGGCATCATAATCGCAACAAGCAAGGGTATTATTAGCAGGAATACAAAAAGCTTTTTCCTGTAAACAAATGTAATGGCCAAAAGACTTAAAAAGATAACAAGATAGCTTGCTCTCATCTGCATGAAGAAGATCGTTTTGATCGAAAGTAAAAAGACAAGGCCAAAAAGGACCCTTTTTATCTTGTCTTTTGTGATAAATATCAGGGCCAAATTGATTGGTATGACTATATCGTAAAACACACTGAATCTGCCCAGGTTTTTATCTAAATAGCGAAAACTCAGTCTGGATCCAAAGGAAGGTTCAAACAGGGAATAGTCTATTAGGGCCAGAAGTGAAAAGACTCCAGCAGAAATCATCAAAGCCAAAAGCAGGATTTTTACGTCCTTTAAATCGCGCACATTATTAACTATGGCAAGGAACAAAAAAACCGATATAAATGTATATTTTTTGATGTTTCTCAGACTATAGTCCACATCGATTGAACCTATTACAGATATTAATGTAATTAGGGTAAGAATGATGATAGGCCACCAGAGCCGGGTCCGTACGAAAGTAAAGCGTCTCTCCAAAATCAACCTGGTAATCCATAAGACCGCCACAACTGCAAGTGATAGGCTCTTCACGCTGGCGTTGTCCTTTGGAAAGGGGATCTGTGATATATAGATGGCAAGCGAAAAAAGTATGCCCATCTTGCACCACAAATTTAATCTCGTCCGGTCGACACTGAAAAGGTGAGTTATCACCTTCTTTTTTTCCATATCTCTTTCCACGGGCGCACCTTCACGTAAATGATATCCTCCACTTTCTTACCTGTTTAGACCCGAACGGTGCAAAACCACACCGGAGCAAACCATCTGCGCCTGTGCTCGCCTTGGTCAGGTTAAATATGCTACGATCCCGCCCGCGCGGGACGGAAGTTCAGGGCCGCTCGCAACCTCCCGCCAGCAGGATCGCCAGGAGCAGGCAAGACCCGAGTGGATGCCGGTCGAGAGCGGGCTGTGGTCGTTCGGGGACATCGGTCCTCCTAAGACGATCTGGACGCCTACTTGGTTTGCAGTAAAGCCGGGGGGTCCGACAGACCGGCTACCCCTCCAGCTCCTCCCGCGTGAGTCGCGGTGGCCTTCCCTTCTCCTCGAACCGGTAACCAAGGAGTTCGATCTCGGGGGTGAAGGCGCGCGTGATCTTCTCCCGGACCTCGTCGGAGAGGAAGCGCTGGTAGGGCCGGGACTCCGGATCGCGGTTCCCCCCCTTGGCCCGGGGCAGCCAACCGTCGAACTCGATCCCCGCGCGGGCTAGGGCCGTGGTGAGGTCTTCTTTGAGATTCTCGAAGCGGCCCACGAAATCCACCTGCAGCCGATCGTGCCGGTACCACCTGCGGCGGTCCACGGGGAACACCCCCCTCTTCACGTACTGCTCGAACGTGAGGTCGCCCTTCCTGGGCTTGGCCCGGTTCCAGTAGAAATGCGAGACCGTCTTGTCCCAGGGGTTTCGCTCGAAGCAGAACTTGAAGTAGGAATCCCAGACGTCACGCCCCACGCGGTTCCGGATCTTGAAGCTGCTCAAGTGATTCCGGAACTTCTTGCCCTTCACGAACTCCCGGATCGCCTGGATCTTCTCGCGGTAAGAGCCGAAGAGGATTTCCGGCAGCGGATTGAATCTTCCCCGGTATCCACGGGGTTCGATGCCCATCTCCGCGCGGATCTTCTCGTCGGCGGGGGAGACCTTCGTCACCACGTCGCCTGGCCCGGCGAAACGGGAGAGGGAGATCTCGATGCTCGTCCCCGCGGTCTTGCGGGTTTTCAGGAAGATGAACTTGTGCTCGTGGCAGACGATCAAGGCAACCTCGCTGGAAAGGATTCAGAGACCCGGAAGGCGCGGTGGCCCCTCAAGCCGTTCCGTCAGTGATACTCGTGCGTCCCCATCGTCACCGACAGCCCCGTCTTGCCGGAAAGGATGTTCGCGAACTCCTCTGTTGAGTTGATAAGAACTTGCTTTTTCGGGGAAAAACTATAGAGAAAACCCCATTGTATGTCAAGGGCAACATAGCCCCCAAGATCCGAGATTGATTATGTGCGAAGTGTAGGTTATTGCCATCTATGATGCAAAAAGGGCATCGAGACTCAGGCTAAGGGTAATATCTCAATAACTAGCGGTAATCTCAAAAAATGAGACATGAATTAACCCGACTACCTT
>JAQYVK010000562.1 GCA_030145585.1 Desulfatiglandales bacterium
CTTAGGCTTCTTAGTAAATGATCCATATCCTCCGGCATAGGGGTCTGAAACTCACAGAAGTCTTCAGAATCGGGATGAATGAACCCCAGGGTTTCCGCATGGAGCATCTGTCTTCCTATTGGTGGGAGCGTCTGGTTTTTCAAAAATGCCTGTTTTTTCCACCAATTCTTCTTATAACCATAGACCTGATCACCCACAATTGGATGGCCCAGGTAGGATAAGTGGACCCGAATCTGATGGGTTCTCCCCGTTTTTGGTAAGACCGATAGGAGGGAGAATTTATCATCGAATGTTTCCAACTTTTGCCAAAAAGTCATAGCCTTTTTCCCTCCCGAGAGCAAGACCGACATCTCTTTTCTACGCCTCGGGTGACGGGCTATGGGAAGATTGATCTCTCCCCTTTTGCCTTTGGTATTTCCATGGACGAGAGCCAAATACCTCTTCTTAACGGCACCCCCCTTGAACTGTCCTGATAAAAACCGATGAACCCTGTCATTTTTCGCCACAACC
Organism: Desulfatiglandales bacterium; assembly: GCA_030145585.1. Lineage (GTDB taxonomy): Bacteria > Desulfobacterota > DSM-4660 > Desulfatiglandales > HGW-15 > JAQYVK01. The sequence goes on from JAQYVK010000562.1 coordinate 511, forward strand.
ATGATACCTGAAGTATCTTTGTCCAACCGATGAATAATGCCCGGCCTTTCGAGCCCTCCCCTGCCTGACAGTTCCGGACAATATTGGAGAAGACCATGAACCAGGGTCCCTGTTGGATGTCCCGGAGCAGGATGAACGACCAGGCCTGACGGCTTATTGAGGACGATTAATGAAGAATCTTCATGTAGTATGGCAAATTCTATTGGCTCCGGCTTCAGTTCATCGGATGGATCAGGGGGGATCGAAAGGTCTACACAATCTCCCCCTTTTAATCGATAACTTGCCTTTGTCGGCCTGCCATTGACCTTTACGAATCCCTTTTTCACAAGATTCTGAACCTTTGATCGGGTCAGGTCATCTAAACGGGAAGACAGGTAAGTGTCAAGGCGCTCTTCCCCCTCTCCGACTGATATGGAAAAGGTGAAAAGCCTATGTGATGTCTTCTTCACGGCAGGCGTATAAATGGGGCGCAGGGCGCAGGGCACACGGCACAGGATAACGAAAAAATCTTTTTTCCCTTGTACCTTAAGCCCTTGACATACACCTCATTCCTCGGGATTTCGTCCCGCAGGGGTCTGCGGGATGGATATTTTCCATCAACCTCTCAGAACTGGTTTTTCGACAGTTTGTGTCTCATCTTGAATTAATGGTCTTGGTAGCGGAACGAAATGGAATTGGGAAGTATGTAGCTGAAATTCTCCCAGTTGAAACACAGGGGGGAAAGGAGGCGGAGTGAATTTCATTATGCAAACATTTTGTCCAGGTCTTTTTCTATCTGTTCTTCCTCTACCTTTTTCGCAAGGGCTATTTCCTTGACCAAAAGATTTCGTGCCGTATCCAACATCTTCCTCTCACCAAAAGAGAGCTCTTTTTCTATCTTCAGAATCAAGAGGTCACGATAGACTTCAGCCACTTCATAGACGGATCCGGTCTTTATTTTGTCCGTATATTCTCTGTAGCGCCTGTTCCAGGTCTGGTTATCTATGACCACGTCTCTCTTTTCAAGGATGGCATAGAGTTTTGGGACCTCCTTCTTTCCAATGATCCGCCTTAATCCCACACTATCCACATTTTGTGTTGGGATCATGATGATCATGTTATTATCGAGTATTCTCATGACATAGAAATCTTGACTGGACCCGGAGATTTCCTGACTCTCTATCCTCTCTATGATGCCAACACCGTGTGCTGGATAAACCGCTAAATCATCTATTTTAAACATTCATGACTCCCATAATATGGATCGTTGATTTCCCTGAAGGGTCGAACCTTGGGCCTCTAAGCCCAGGAATCAAGTGGCTCCGAAGGATCTATCTCCTGGGCCTTTGAGCCCAGGATTCAAGTGGCTCCGAAGGATCTATCTCCTGGGCCTTTGAGCCCAGGAATCAAGTGGCTCCGAAGGATCTATATCCTGGGCCCGGATGAGCCCAAGGCTAATGGGCCGTGGTTTTCGCAATACAGTGATACGAAAACCCGGCCCTTAAAAAAGTCAATTTGAATCTTATCCAAAAAGCAGGAACAGTCCCGCCGTCGGCAGTATGGGAGCGATGACCAAAGAGACCACTGCCATCAGCTTGATCAGGATATTCATAGCGGGACCCGAAGTATCCTTAAATGGATCCCCCACGGTATCGCCGACTATCGCGGCCTTGTGATTATCAGAACCTTTTCCGCCCAGATTGCCTTCTTCAATGTACTTCTTTGCATTATCCCACGCGCCGCCGCTGTTGGCCATAAAAAGAGCCAGAAACGCGCCCATGACCGTGGCGCCCAGAAGCATCCCGCCCAGGGTTTCCTTCCCCAAGAGAAAACCGACCGCCACCGGCGTGAGGATAGCGACCAGGCCGGGGGCAACCATCTTCTTGAGGGCCGATTCCGTAGCAATAGAGACGCAGGTCGCCGGATCCGGTTTGGCCCCTTCTTTCCCTTCCAATAGCCCGGGAATTTCCCTGAATTGACGTCGAATTTCTTCCACAATGGCGAAGGCGGCCTCACCCACTGAGGTCATTGTCAAAGCCGCGCATATCATGGGCACCATGGCCCCGATAAAGACGCCGATGACGACCATGGGATTCCTGATATCGATCGTTGTCAGGCCTGCGGCCTGTGTAAAAGCGATGAATAGCGCCAGGCCGGTCAGGGCGGCCGAACCGATGGCAAACCCTTTTCCGATCGCTGCAGTGGTGTTGCCGAGGGCATCCAGGCCATCGGTAATCTTTCTTGTTTCAGGTCCGAGCCCGGCCATTTCCGAAATGCCGCCCGCATTGTCCACGATTGGGCCGTAAGCATCAACCGTCATGGTTGCGCCCACCGTAGCCAGCATGCCCACAGCGGAAAGGCCGATGCCGTAGATCCCTGCCGTCTCGTAGCCGATAAAAGTGGCCACACAGATGCCTAAAATAGGGAGATAAGTAGAACGCATCCCCAAGGCCAACCCGGCGATAATAAGCGTTGCAGGGCCTGTGGTCGATTGCTCCGCGATCTGCTTGATCGGAGGACCCGAGGTGTAGTACTCAGCCAGGAGGCCGATTGCGATACCGCAAAGCAGGCCGGAAAAGACGGCCCAGAACGCCCCCCAGGGCATACCGATCGATTTGACGACGATGGCCGTAAGAATCACAAAAATCCCTGCCGCTACAAAGGTCGTATACCTCAGGGCACCCGCCGGGTCTCCTTTCTGGAAGAGCTTCATGGAAAAAATACCCACAAAGGAGCTGAGAAGACCTGCCATCACAATGAGCATGGGCATGGTCATAAATTTTAGCTTTATGGCCACCGGATCCAGACCTTTCAAGACAGAAAATTTATCTAGAAATTCAGGGGTAATGGCGAGGGTTGCCCCGATGGCAATGGTGGCGATCACCGAACCGACGTACGACTCAAAGATGTCCGCCCCCATCCCGGCAATATCGCCCACATTATCGCCTACATTGTCCGCGATAGTTCCCGGATTTCTGGGGTCGTCCTCAGGGATTCCCGCCTCTATCTTTCCGACCAGATCGGCCCCCACATCCGCGGCCTTTGTGTAGACGCCACCTCCGACACGTGCAAAAAGGGCGATAGAGCTGGCCCCCATGGCAAAACCATTGATATATTGAGCCGAGTCCGGACTTCCACCATACATCCAGAACCAGAACCCCAGGCCCACAAGTCCGAGACTGGCGACTGCCAAACCCATCACCGATCCGGAAAAATATGAGATGTTTAAGGCCTTGGCCTGGCCGTGTTTATTGGCCGCTTCAGCCGTTCGGGAATTTCCCCTCGTGGCGGCCGTCATGCCCGAGTAACCCGCCACCATCGAGCAGAAGGCGCCGGTTACGAAAGCAATGGATGTCTTCCATGAAACGCCCCAACCCAGTAAGAGAAATACCACCGCTATAAAAATAACCAGCACAGAGTACTCTTTTTTCAAAAAAGCCATCGCCCCACTGTGGATCATTCCTTCCAATTCCTGCATGAGTGGGGAGCCGTTGGGCTGTTTTTTGACATATAAATAAATGAAATAAGCAATAATCAGACCCAGAATCCCTAAAAAAGACGCGTAAACCGTTAATCCCTGCATTAACTTGTTACCTCCTTCGTCGTTAAATTTTGGCTATTGATAACATTCATTGCGGACTCTACCCCTTCCCTGACAAACAGTCCGCATGCTTGAACCGCCATTCGAATCACTTCTTCAACTGTCTCTCTCTCATCCTTGTAAAAAGGGTTTAATACAAAATTCTCAACCGATTCCCTATAACGCGGACGATCAATGCCGACCTTTACACGGGGAAATTCTTTGGTGCCCAGGTGTTGAACCAAAGACATCACCCCTTTGTGTCCACCGGCACCCCCATTTTTCGCCACCTTGATCTTACCCACCGGAAGGTCAAGGTCGTCATGAACGACCAGGATGTTTTCCGTTTGAATCCCATAATAATCGACACAAGCCCTAATGGACTCCCCGCTCCGATTCATATAGGTCAATGGACGAACTAAAAATATTCTTTTACCTTCAAATCTCGTCAGGGCATTTCTTGACTGGAAGCGCCTTCCTGAAAGTTGGACATTAAGGTCATCACCCCACAGGTTGATGACTTTAAACCCGATATTGTGGCGTGTATTCTTATATCTTGGTCCGGGATTACCGAGCCCTGCAATCAAATACACTTTTCCGGTTTTCGTGAAACCTCCTTTTTCGCTCTTTTATTCTTCAGGCTTGGATTCAGTCTTAGACTCAGCCTTAGATTCAGATTTGGCCTCCGCCCCGGCTTCAGCCTCGCCCTCAGCCTCAGCACCTTCCTCCAGACCCTCTTCTTCCTCGACCCCTTCTTCCGGTTCCTCGACCACAGTCGGCGCGGCAACCACCGCAATCGTCAGGGTTTCTTCTTCGTTAAATGTGATCCCTTCCGGTACTTTGATCGCACTGAGGTGCAGAGAGTCCCCGATTTCCAGTTCGGACACATCCGCTTCCAGAAAATCGACAAGCTTGCCTGGGAGACCGGAGACACTCACCTCTCTTTTTACCTGCTGAAGGATACCCCCTTCAGTCACCCCGGCCGGGGTGTTGACGAGGTGAATCGGGATATCGATGGTCAGCACCTGGTCCATGGAAATTTCATAGAAATCTGCATGAAAAACAGTGTCTAGTATTGGATCGGTTTGTACTTCTTTAAGCATAACAGTCCTGGTCTCACTTCCCTTGTCCGATTCAATTTGAAGCCCGAGGATTGCGTTTTCACCCGCAGATTGTCTTAATATACCCTGCAGATCGGACTCTTCCACCGCCAACATAACAGGTTCCTGACCCGGGCCATAGAAGATCGCGGGAATCTGGTTGTTTCGTCTAATTTTTCTGGCCGCACCTTTTCCTTTTTCCGTTCTGATACGGGCAGTTAGCGTGATTTGCTCCATTTTTTTCCTCCCTAACCCGGACAAGCCAAAACCAAGTAGGCTTTTGAGTTTTCAATTTTCTGCTTGTCCGGAAATTCGAAATACGAAATCAGAAACTCGAAATTCACCCGCCTAGGCGGGCAAGAATCCTAAATCCCTGGCCCAGACCTGAATTTATTTGATTCGATGTAAAAGCATCATTTGTATATATCACAGTAATAAATAGCTAGGCCCAATAAAGTCGCACCAGGGCGGGCCGAACGTTTCAATGACCAAAACAACTTCAGATTTCAAGGTCTTCTATGTCGTGATCCTGTTTTTGTCATTAGAATTTTGGTAATTCGATATTGTTTCGTATTTCGATATTCGGTATTCGGATTTTGCTATCTCTATGAGTTGTCTGTCTTGATAAAT
>JAQYVK010000563.1 GCA_030145585.1 Desulfatiglandales bacterium
CTGGATGTATTCCTATGCGTCCTATATTTCCATCATCATAGCGAATTTTATCCGCAACCTGGGTTGGCGTGCCCGTCCTCTGCCCGCCTTCAATGCCCCATACATTGTCCCACCTGTATTTGTGGATGCAGGGATCGGAGAGTTCGGCCAGTGTGGATACACAATTTCCAAAGAAGTGGGAAATAACTGGCGCCCTGGGGCCGTCGCCACGGACATGCCGCTTGCCTATGACAGGCCCGTGGATTTCGGTATCCAGGACTTTTGTGAGAAGTGCGGTATTTGTGCCGAACAGTGTCCGCCGGGGGCCATACCCAAAGGTCGGAATGCCAAGACCGTGGTCAGAGGCGTGAGACGCTGGCAATTGGATGATGACAAGTGCTACAGATACTGGACGACCATTGGTCATGCGTGCGGTGTGTGCCAATCCGTCTGTCCCTGGAGCCATCATACCAATCTCTTTCATAAAGCCGTCAGAGAAACCGCAGATCGTTTTCAGAGCCTCAGAACATTACTCATTAAAGGAGAGGAGATATTTTACAGGCGAAAAAGAGGTCCGGAGCCAAAATGGATGACCGAAGAATTGTTTAAGTGAGTTATACACGCCCAGGGGACGTAGCTTTGAAGCAAATCTTCGTAGGGGTGCGGAGGGGATTGAGCCTTAGAACAAAAAAATTCGAATATCGAAATCCGAAATCCGAAACAATATCAAATGACCAAAATCCAAATGACCGAAACTGTACTTTGAAGCATTCTGTTGCGAGACTGCAACTCGGGATGTTTGTTTATAACATTGGAACATTAGAATTTGTTTCGGATTTCGATATTCGGATTTCGAATTTAAACACGATATAACATTGTTCTCTAAATAGCTAATTGACTCTGACCCTGCTCAGGGGGATTGGGTTTTCAGAAAATAATACATACTTTTTACAGTGACTACAATAGAGGTACTTGATGGGTATCGCAACGACATTTCTAAGAGCCTTCGACACAAAAAAGGTCGATCCTTATCCTGTTAATATTCTCAAAAGAGTGGATAGCCCCACAACTCTGATCAAAGAAAAAGAGATTCAGAGGGTGGATGAGCGAGAGAGCGGTTTCAACCGGGCCTTTCGGGGAGATTTCGGAGAGCACCTCAGACATGAACGTAGTCGAATGATCGAGAAATACCCCCTGTCGGGCGCACTGGGTCAGATGCAACTGCATCTGGTTGATGTCGTGGACGGAGAAGTGGCTCCCGACAAAGCCCCTTTGACCGACGATCCGGTAGGTATGGCTCGTCATATAAAAGATACCGCCTACTTTTTAAGGGCGGATGTTGTCGGTATCTGCGAATTGCCCCCCTATGCTGTCTACAGCCACAGCATGGCAACCGGAGAACCGGTTGAACTGAATCATAAGTATGCCATCGCGATTGTGGTTGACCAGGACTGGAAAACAGCAGAAGCCACTGTTGGGAATGACTGGATCAGCAATTCCATGAGTTTTATGTCCTATTCCGCATCCGGGTTCATTGCATGCATCCTGGCTGATTACATTCGCAGGCTCGGTTATCCGGCCAGGGCCCACCACGCGAGGAATTATGAGCTTGTAGTCCCTCCAATTCTGCTTAAGGCGGGTATAGGGGAGATGTGCCGTATTGGAGATATTGTGCTCAATCCTTTTATAGGACCCAGATTCAAGGCCTCGGTCGTGACGACGGATCTTCCCCTTGCAGTCGATAAGCCCATCGATTTCGGGATGCAGGACTTTTGCGACAAGTGTATGCAATGTGCCCGTTATTGCCCTTCCGGTGCGATCAGCTTTGGAGAGAAGGTCCTACACAACGGCTACGAAAAGTGGCCCAATGATGTGGAAAAATGCACCAAGCAGAGAGTCGGGAACAAAACGGGTTCCGGATGCGGCGTCTGTATTGCCGTCTGCCCTTGGAACAAACCCTACACCCCCTTTCATCGTTTTATACAATGGACCATGAGGCACTTTCCTTTTGCGAGAAGATATGCCGTCTGGGGAGATGAATTGTTAGGATACGACAAACCCAAACTGGAAAACAAGTGGTGGCTCGATCTGGAAATTGTTGATGGCGCCTTCAAGATACCGCCACATGCAGGAAACAGAGGCGATTACAAATCCCCCTGATTAATTAAAAAATTTGAAAAGGAATCGATTGGAGGTGGTAAATATGCCTTATTGACAATTTTGAAAGCCTATATACTTGGAACCGATAATAGAGGGTATGGCGGCATGGAATCAAAAGAACAATCCATTAAAAAGGAGGGTACAAAATGAAAAAATTAGTTGTTTTGGGGTTAGCCCTAACGTTCGTTTTTGGTCAACTCTTTTTTATAAACCTTGAGACGGTCCAGGCTCAAACGATAAATTTGAAATTTGCTCACTTTTGGTCGCCCGTACACAACCAGCATAAAAATGTCATTGTCCCCTTTACTGAACAGGTGGATAAACTGACCAATGGCAAAGTCAAAATAAAGGTCTACCCCGGTGGGGCCCTGGGGGGACCAAAACAGCTTCCGGATGCGGTTATAAGCGGTGTGGCGGATATGGCCCTCATCTACCCCTTTTACATAGCCGGCCGTTATCCTCGAAGTTCTGTCCTCGAAATGCCGTTCCTGTTCGACAGCTCGGTGCAGGGAACCAAGGTCATCTACGACATCTACGACAAATACCTGGCTGGAGATTATCCGGAATACAAGTTACTCTGGTTTTTCGCATCGCCCCCCCTTCAGTTGTTCTCCATCACCAAGCCGATCAAAACCTTGAGTGATGTGAAGGGCATGAAGCTGCGGGCGCCATCGGCCTACGGGACCAAGCTCTTGAAGGCCCTTGGGAGCAATCCGGTAGGAATGCCGGGCCCCAAGATCTACATGGCGCTCGAAAAGGGTGTTATTGACGGCCTTTTAACCGTCAATAGCGCCATCACCGATCTTAAGCTCGTGGATCTGATAAAATATTCGACCCAGTTAAATATTCAGTCACTTTTTATGGCCGTCATCATGAACAAGAAGAAGTACGATTCCCTTCCTGATGATGCAAGAAAGGCTATCGATCAAGCATCCGGCCTTCCAATAGGGGTGAAGGCCTCTGAAATGTATGACGAAGAATCCATGCATGGTTTGAAGGCATTGATGGATTCTCCGAAAGCTTCGGTTTACACGATGCCTGATAATCAAAAGGGTAGTTTTTCTGAAGCAGCCAAAGTGATCGAGAATGAATGGATCAAACAAATGACTGCCAAAGGACTGCCGGCAAAAGAGATGGTGAATGCCCTTTACCAGGCAGTTGAAAAAAACAAATAAGTGATAGTCTTAGGGGGCTGGTCTGGCGATTACACGACCGGCCCCCAAAAGAAAGGTTGGAGCAAGGATGTCAATCGAAGGGTTGGACCGGCTTGTTCAAAAATTTCTCTATCCAATTCCCAAAGTCATGAGTAGAATCGGATCTTTTTTCCTTTTTCTGATGATGTTTCTGACCATTGCGGATGTCTTTTTAAGAAAGGTCTTTAGCAAGTCTATCCTTGGAACCGTCGAGATTACCGAATTCATGATGGTGATCCTTGTTTTTTTTGGTCTCGCTCAAGCGGAGGTTGTAAACGATAATGTTAGGGTCGACATCCTCACAAATCGTTTTAGCGACAGGTCTCGACAAATTATAGAGGTCCTATCCCAATTCTGCTGTTTTATTCTTTTTGTTCTGATGACTTGGTATGCATTTGATTATGCCGTTGGCAAGATCGGGTCGGGGGAGGTCTCCCAGGACCTCTGGATTCCCATGTATCCCTTTGTGTTTGTTGTGGCCCTCGGGTTTGCGGTATTGACGATCGTATTATTCTTCAAATCCATTCTAGCGCTGTTAAAGGTAATCGCGTCATGAATCCGGTGATTATCGGAGTAATCGGCATACTATTTCTATTTTTTTTGCTGGCCATGCGCATGCAGGTTGGTTTCGCCATGGCTCTTGTAGGATTTTTAGGATTTGCCATCTTGAGTTCCTACGAATCCAGCGCCATGATCATCAGCATGGAACCTTTTAAGATAGGATCAGCCTACAGCCTTTCTGTTGTTCCCCTCTTCATTCTAATGGCCCAGTTTGCCAACCACTCTAAAATGGGTTTTGAGATATACCAGACCATGTACCGGTGGATCGGGTTTTTACCCGGCGGGCTAAGCATGGCCACCATTGGCGGTTGTGCAGGTTTTTCGGCCATATCAGGTTCTTCCGTGGCCACGGCTGTGACCATGGGTATGGTCTCTCTCCCGGAGATGAAGCGTTTCGGATATGCCGATTCACTCGCCACCGGGGGGCTTGCTGCCGGAGGGACCTTGGGGATCCTCATCCCGCCGAGCACCATCATGATCCTCTACGGCATCCTAACCGAACAGTCCTTCGGGCAACTGTTTATAGCCGGTATCATTCCGGGGATCTTACTCTCGGGTTTTTTTATGGCCAGTGTCTATATCATGGCAAAAATAAATCCAAAACTTGCCCCCCCCGGACCTCGTTTTACCCTAAAGGAAAAGTTGTTTGCATTAAAGGACACATGGGGCATCCTCTCCCTCTTTATTCTCGTCATGGGGGGGCTCTATACCGGTTGGTTTACACCTTCTGAGGCGGGAGGTGTCGGTGCATTTGGCGCTTTTACCATTGCCATTCTCAGAAGACGGCTAAATATGGGTAATCTGAAGGATTCTCTCTCGTCAACCATAGGGACAACCGCTATGGTCTTTGCCATTCTGATCGGTGCCCATATCTTTGGATACTTTCTGACGATTAGTGAAATTCCGGATCAACTTTCGGGATGGATCGCAGGGCTCGGCTACAATAGATTCATCATAATATCTATCATCATTGTCATCTACGTCATCCTGGGATGTTTTATGGAAGGCTATGCCATCATGGTCCTGACCATCCCGATTATATACCCTTTGGTATTGGATTTGGGTTTCGATCCTATCTGGTTCGGCATCATCATCACCCTGGTCATCGAGATGGGTTTGATTACCCCTCCTCTCGGGATCAATGTCTTTGTCATCGGCGGGATTGCCGACGGGGTTCCCATGTATACAATATTTAAGGGCATCATTCCTTTTTGGATCGCCATGATGGTCTGTGTTGTCATACTGATTATATTCCCTCAAATCGCTCTTTTTCTCCCCGCCTCGATGTCAGGCTGAGTAAACCGGTTAAAGGCTTTCATCTATCAACGGTCAAAATAAAAGATCAATCACGAAAGCACGAAATAATTAAAACACGAAAGATAGAGTTATCAGCCCTTCAACGCCGGTTGTGAAAAATGGCCCTTACAACCGGCCGTTCAGGACAAGTTATCAGTGAACTGTAAACGGTGAACAGCGAAAAGGCATCAATGATCGGTTATCAGCATTCAGAAAACCTTTTTATTTCGTGTTTTCCCTCTTTTCCCTTTTCGTGATAATTTCATTAGGAGATTTAATCTTGAGACTAACAAAAACCTATCTGCGGTCATTCAATACCAAGAAGTTGGATACCTTCCCGGTGGAGATCTTGAAAAAGGTGGATCGCCCTACGACATTTATAAAAGACTTCGACGTTCAACGATTGGATGAGAGGGAGCATGGATTCAACAGGGCGGCGAGGGGAGACTTTGGCCCGGCCCTTAAAAAAGAGAGACCTCGCATGCCGGTCAAACACCCTCTTTCAGCCTCTCTCGTAAATGCGTGCGGCTATCTCAGCCAGATTCTTCAGAACAAGATCACGACACAGAGGGCACCCAGAACAGATGATCCTGTGATGATGGCTCGTCATATCAAGGAAGCTGCCTATTTTCTAAGAGCCGATATCGTCGGCATCTGTCATTTGCCTCCCTATGCGGTTTACAGTCACAACACGGCCGGAGAAGCCATTGAGCTCAACCATAAGTATGCCATTGCAATTGTCATAGATCAGGATTTTAAGACCGCCAATGCCGCCGTGGGTAATGATTGGATCAGCAGTTCCATGAGCTATCTGGCCTATTCGACTTCAGGGTTTATAGCCCAAATCTTGGCCGACTACATTCGTAGGCTTGGATATCCGGCCAAAGCCCATCATGCAAGAAACTATGAGGTGGTGGTTCCCCCAATCCTGCTCTGGGCCGGCATTGGGGAGATGTGCCGAATCGGTGATATTGTCCTGAGCCCTTTTTTAGGACCGAGATTTAAAGCAGCCATCGTCACCACGGATCTCCCCCTTGCTATTGATAAACCCATTGATTTCGGACTCCAGGATTTTTGCGCGAAGTGTATGCAGTGTGCGCGCTATTGTCCTTCGGGCTCCATACCCTTCGATGAGAAGATCACCCACAATGGATACGAAAAGTGGCATAACGATGTGGAGAAATGCACCAAGGAACGTGTCGGGAACAAGATGGGTGCAAGTTGCGGTGTCTGTATCTCCGTATGCCCGTGGAATAAACCCTATACCCCTTTTCATCGATTTATCCAGTGGACGATGCGGAATATTCCGTTCACCAGGAATTTTGCCGTCATGGGAGATGAGCTGTTAGGATATGACAAACCGAAACTCAAGGACAAATGGTGGTTTGACCTGGAGGATGTAGAAGGTAGATTACGAGTCTCCCAGTTTTCCGGCCGAAGGGGTGATCATAAAAAGAAATAAACTTGGCGCAAAATCAACAAAAAACATTTCCGAAAAACCCGCCTTTAAAAAACCCACGGACACCCAACCTAAATAGCTTGACTTTATTGCACCAAATCATTTAGGAAGACACATGCTTCTGTAAAGGGAAGAACTGATTAAAATGAAATCACCA
>JAQYVK010000564.1 GCA_030145585.1 Desulfatiglandales bacterium
GCCTGCGGCCAAAAGCAGGTCAAGGGAATCGTTATTATCACGGCAGGATATAGTGAAACCTCTGAAACCGGTAGGGAGAGGGAGAAAGATCTTGTAAATCTTGCACGATCCTTTGGGATCCGCTTGCTCGGCCCGAACGTCAGTGGCCTGTTCAATCTGCACGCAGACTTTAAGGCCACAAGCACCCGAACCAAATCTCCTGTGTCCAGTCCCATTGCGGCAATAAGCCAGGGAGGCTTTGCGTTTCACGACCTTCTAACATCCGGAGCCCTCAGAGGAATGGGGGTGGGTAAGTTTGTCCATACGGGGAACGAGTGTGACCTTACAGTGACGGACTTTCTTGAAACCTTCCGTGACGATCCCGAGGTAGACGCGATTCTCATGTACCTTGAGACCATTCGTGATGGCAAGCGTTTTATGACGGTTGCCCGGCAGGTGGCCAAGAATAAACCGGTGGTGATTTATAAGGCCGGGAGAACAACAAGCGGCGCACGAGCGGCCCATAGCCACACGGGTGCCCTCGCAGGGGAAAACGAAATCTATAGCAGCCTTTTTCATCAACTCGGAATCATCGTATCGCCAACAATGGAGCTCCTGCTTCCTATCGGCCATGCCCTGCTTGAACGACCGATCATGTCAGGGAGAAGGGTAGCCATTTTTACGATGGGCGGTTCTTGGGGGGTGATTCTCTCGGACTCCCTGGAAGAAGCCGGGCTTTTGGTGCCGGAACTGAGTGATAAATTGCAAAAACACCTGAGATCATTTGGTACGCCGGAGAGAGCCTCCATAAAAAACCCGATTGATGTCGGTGCCATTGCAGGGCCGATTCCACCGGCTGAGACCGTGCTCGCATTCGGCCGGGAGATTCTTTCTTCCGGAGAGGTGGACGCCCTGGTCTTGCATGGCATGGGTGGGCCGGTGATGCTTGATGAAGGCGAACCAAACAAGCTCCTAGCTGTCTTGGAACCTGAAAAAAAGATGATGAAGGCCTTTCATGAATTGGAAAAGGAAACTCAGATTCCGGTGTTGATAGGAACGCATTTTACTCAATGGGAAAGCCAGGCTGTGTCTGATCTTAACGCAGAGGGGATTCGAACCTACAACGATATCCAAGACATTGTTCAGATCTTATCCGTCATGCACCAATTCGGACAGTATAGTCTCAATAGATCCCGAGCTGGAAAATAGCTTCTCAGTTTGGTTAATCCTTCCATATACTATGCTTCAGGGGTAGATTAACCATTAATCTTCACTAATCTTTACTAATGGAATTTCCATTAACTCGTTAAGCCACATTATAAAGATTTCCTCCTTGACACAGATACCTGCCTTTTGTTAATTTCTATGATCTTTCTTTCCTCTTCCGCTTGAAGGGTGTCAGCACTATTAATAGCTTCAGCACTATAACGGTGTATGAACTGACAACCCAACCCGCTTATGATGTTCTGCATGAGGAGCGCCTGTTTAGGATGAAGCGCCGAACCTTCCTTAAAATTGCCGGTATGGGCGGCCTTTCCATCGCCACCGGCTGTGATTCGAGACCTGAAAAAACCCTTTTCTCCCAGGTCCGGACCTCAGATGACCAGGTGGCCGGGAGGGCCACCTGGTACGCCTCTACCTGTCGTGAGTGTCCGGCGGGATGTGGCATCCTGGCCAAAAACATAGACGGCAGGATAATCAAAGTAGAAGGAAATCCAATGCACCCCATCAACAAAGGGAAACTTTGTATGAGGGGACAGGCAGCGCTTCAGGGCATCTATAACCCAGACCGAATCAAGACCCCCCTCCTGAAAGAGAAGAACGGATGGCATCCCATATCACTTTCTCAAGCCCAAAACCTGTTGAAGGAAAAAGCCCAGATGGCCTCTAGAAGGGGGCAAAACAGGGTCCGTATGCTGACGGAGGTTGCCGGTGAGGGTCTTATTGGTCTTTTTAGGGAAGCCCTAAAACGATGGGATTCCGACAGCCTCCTCCTGTTTGAGCCATATGCTTATGAATCCCTAAAAACGGCGAATGAGAAAATATTCGGATTAGAAGGGTTGGTTTCCTACCGTCTTCAGGAAGCAGACTTTTTGCTTTCATTTGGAGCGGATTTTTTGGAGACTTGGCTCTCACCCGTAGAATACGCACGAAAATTCAAACAGATGCACGCCCTTAAAAACGGGGAGAAAGGACTGTTCGTCCACGTCAGCCCCTTTCAATCAATGACAGGAGCCAATGCAGACCTTTGGGTGTCCTGCGCGCCCGGGACAGAGGCAACCATCGCCCTTGGTCTGATACACGAAGCCCTCAAGGAAGGGAGGGGTGTAGATCTCCCAAAAAACATTCGAACAACCCTTGAGAAAGTCGCCTTGCCCTATAACAAAGAAAGGGTCATTGAAAGCTCCGGATTAGTACCCGAGATTTACGAAAGGATAATCACCAGACTCTTCCGCTCTTCAAAACCCCTAATCCTCGGTACAAGCACTGGGGGGAGTGGCAATCACACATTGCAAGCGAACATGGCCACAAATCTGCTTAATTTCGTACTTGACCCTAGTTTGACACTTATTGATTTCACCAACCGGCATCGGATCGAAAAGGCCGCACGGCGGTCGGATGTCTTGGATTTTTTCGAAGCCCTCGACAGAAACCCTACCGACCTGTTGATGTTGAACAACGTGAACCCGGTCCATTCATTAACCGAGGCAAGCCAAGTAAGAAGTGCCCTTGAAAAGGAGACCCTCTTTGTGGTGAGCTTCAGCAATTTCATGGATGAGACCACCTCTCTGGCAGACCTGATCCTGCCGGTAAGTCTCCCCCTGGAGACCTGGGACGAATATGGAGGCTGGTCAAGTATTGTTTCCACCCTGCAGCCGACAATGGGAGGCCTGAATAATGGGCCACATCTTGGCGATGTCCTTTTAGAAGCTGCTTGGGGATCGGAAAAACCTGCTAAAAACTACCAGACCTACCTCACGGCCCTGCTCCAGCGCTCGGAGAAAATCAGGGGAGAAAAGGATTGGCTAAAGGCCCTTCAAGTTGGTGGCATCTTCGATGTCCCCGCCCAACCGAACCCATCACGCCCTGAGAAAATATCTGATGGATTCGATATCCTTTTCTTCCCTATACCCAAACGAGACAAGTCGGGATTTGTGTTCTTGGCCACCCCTTCCATACGTTTCTTTGATGGAAGGGGAGCGAATAAATCCTGGCTTTGTGAAATACCGTCCCCCCTCACCAAGGTTGCATGGCACACGCCCGTCATGATTCACCCTGACACCCTTACCACGATGAAAGTCAAACAAGGCGATGTGATCAACATCCAATCGCAATGGGGAAATATTGAGGCCCCGGTCTATGAAACGGAAGGGGTCAGGCCGGGCGTCCTGGCTATGGAAATCGGGCAAGGACACGAGGCTTATGGACGATATGCGGAAGGCATTGGACTCAATCCTAACGCCTTACTCTCCCCCGACACAGAACCCAATTCGGGTGCACCACGCTTCACCGTGAATGGGGTGGACATCACTAAGACGGGGAACACTCTGAAGCTGGCCCGAACGGACGGAAGTCGGATCCAGCATGGGAGAAAAATCGCCCTCACAACCGATTTAAGAACCCTGCATCAACCCGAAACCCATTCGACACCGGGCCTTGCTATGCATGAATTCCCCCTGACTCTTCCCATCCCGGAAGGATACGATCGGAAGAGGGATTTCTATCCTCCTCACGAACATAACACCTACCGTTGGGCGATGACAGTGGATCTTGACAGGTGTATCGGGTGTGGGGCCTGCACAGCGGCATGTTATGCGGAAAACAACGTGGGTGTCACTGGTATGCAAGGGGTACTGCAGCAGAGAGAAATGGCCTGGCTATGGATAGAACGCTATCTTGATCCGGAGCAGATGGATAAAATCACCTTTCTTCCTATGCTCTGTCAGCATTGCGACAATGCACCTTGTGAATCCGTCTGCCCCGTGTATGCGCCCCACCACTCCAAAGAGGGGCTGAACAATCAGATCTATAACCGTTGTATCGGCACCCGATTCTGTTCTCAAAATTGTCCCTACAAGGCACGCCGTTTTAATTGGTTTGAATGGGAATGGCCTGATCCGCTTCACTTGCAACTGAACCCTGATGTCACGGTGAGGAGCAAGGGCGTCATGGAAAAATGTTCTTTTTGTGTCCAGAGGATCAAAGAAGCCCACGGAAGGGCCAAGGACGAAACAAGACAGATCAGGGACGGGGAGGTCAAACCAGCCTGTGTTCAGACCTGCCCCACCGGCGTATTCACCTTTGGTAATCTCGTGGATAAAGAAAGCCGTGTCAGAAAAATGGTGGAAGACACCAGGGCATATCAAGTCATGGGATATTTGAATACGAAACCTGCTGTCATTTATCTTAAAAAAGTCGTCCAGGAGGTGTGATGGGAAGATCCCTGCTCACATACAGTGAGATCGACCGGACCGTGCTTGACACACTACGGCCCGCTTCCAGGGGATATTGGTTCCTGATCGCTTTACTGGCCCTGGGTGTGTTGGTGGGAGCGGTATGCTGGGCCTATCAGATCGCTGTCGGAATCGGGGTGGGGGGACAAAATCATCCGGTCGCTTGGGGCACTTATCTAATCAATTTTGTGTTTTGGGTCGGTATCGCCCATTCGGGGACCCTGATCTCGGCTATTCTCCATCTCTTCCGGGCCGGTTGGCGCAACCCCATCGCCAGGGCTGCCGAGACCATGACTGTTTTTGCGGTCTGTATCGCCGGGCTGTTTCCATTTATACACCTCGGCAGGGTCTGGATGGTCCACTACATGTTGCCCTACCCCAACCAGCGAACCCTCTGGCCTAATTTTCAGTCACCACTCGTTTTCGATGTGGTAGCCATCAGCACTTACCTGATCGTGAGCAGCCTCTTTTGGTACACGGGGATGCTTCCCGACTTGGCTACGGTTAGGGATAAGGCCAAAGGATACCGCAAAAAAATCTTCACCCTGATCTCTTTGGGCTGGACAGGCCGGCACGAGCAATGGCGACATTACCTCAGGGGTTATCTTTTTTTTGCT
Source organism: Desulfatiglandales bacterium (assembly GCA_030145585.1). GTDB lineage: Bacteria > Desulfobacterota > DSM-4660 > Desulfatiglandales > HGW-15 > JAQYVK01. The sequence goes on from JAQYVK010000564.1 coordinate 5,051, forward strand.
GCCTTAGCGACCCCGTTGGTCATATCGGTTCACAGTGTGGTTTCCTGGGACTTCGCCCTCGGCGTCGTCCCGGGTTGGCACAGCACTATCTTTGCCCCCTATTTTGTTGCCGGTGCCATACATTCCGGGCTCGCCATGGTCCTGACCCTATTGATTCCCATGCGAAAGATCTTCCATTACGAGGTGTTCATTACCCGAAATGTTCTGGAAAATATTGCCAAAACCATTGTCCTCACAGGCTTGATTGTTGGTTACGCCTATATGATCGAGTACTTTCTCGCCTGGTACAGCAACAATATTGTTGAACAAGAATCCTTTCGATGGCGAGCCCTGGGGGAATACAGTATTCAATTCTGGATCATGGTGGTCTGTAATAGTATCATCCCGCTCTTTTTCTTTATTAAGAGAATCAGGACAAATCTTGTCTGGCTTTTCTGTATCTCCATCCTGATAAATATTGGGATGTGGTTCGAGCGTTTCGTGATCATCATCGGAGGTGTTGCGCATGGTTTTATTCCCTCCGTCTGGGGAGACTATGCGCCGTCGGTTATCGAGTATGGGATCATGATAGGAAGTTTCTCATTGTTTTTCATGCTTTTCCTGCTCTTTGCGAAGCATTTGCCCTCCGTATCCATGACGGAGATGAAAGAAACTCTCTCAAAAGGATCGAGCCAAGTCCATGTCGGATCATGATGAAAAACTTATCTTGGGTGTCTTCCCGGATGAAGAGAAGGCGGTTTCCGCCATCGAGGCACTCAAACCCCTCTCCTGGAAGCTGGACCGGGTCCACTCGCCCTTTCCCAGCCATAGAATCCTGGAGGCGCTAAAACTGAAAAAGAGCCGCGTCGGATACTTCACCCTTGCAGGTGGTATCCTGGGATTTCTTTTCGGTCTGGCTCTGGCTATTTTCACCGCCCTACGTTGGGGTCTGATTGTGTCCGGCAAACCGATTGTCTCCATGATTCCCTTCTTTATTGTAGGCTTTGAATTTACCATCCTCTTCTCTGTGCTCGGGAACGTCATTGGACTTTTAATCCTGAACCGGCTGCCCAAATATGAGGATCTCGAAACGTATGATCCGAGATTCTCCTCGGACCATTTCGGCATCGTTGCATCTTGCGGGGAGAGAGATCAGGAAGGACTGATCAACTTTTTCCGAACACATGGAGGGGAAGCTTCAGCCCTGGATTGATATGACCTCGTTAAAAGCACATAACCCCCTGATCAAAGGCCGGACCGTGGTCGTTATCCCCCTTTTATTGGCTGTTATCGGTCTGGCAGCCTTCATGGTCCAACTGTCCGGAACACATCCCGACAGGGCTTGGCAGGCCTACCTCATCAATTTCCTCTTATGGTCTGCGGTGGCCCAGGGAGGGCTTCTTTTTTCTACCGTGACTCGTATCTGCAAGGCCCGCTGGAGCAAACCCCTCCAGGATATCGCCGAATCCTTCGTCGCTTTCTTCCCCTTCTCTCTGGCCCTCTTTCTCCTTCTCTTTCTCGGGCGGGAATCCCTTTTCCCTTGGCTGCACCATGAGCTTCACGGAAAGGAAAGCTGGCTCAATATCCCGTTTCTCTTCTCGAGGGATCTGATCGGCCTCCTGATTCTCTATGGATTGGGTCTGGCCTATGTCTATTACGCCCTGCGCCTGCGACTGGGTACGACCCCTGAAAAAGGCGGGCTTCGTGCCTTATTTCTTCGCAATTGGACCGGAAGTGAACCGGAACAGAGAACCTGCAATAGGAGGATGAACGTCCTAGCCGTCCTCTATATCCTGGCCTATACCCTGGTCCTCACCCTCATCGCCTTTGATCTTATGATGAGTATGGACCCCCATTGGTTTTCGACCCTTTTCGGCCCCTATTATTTCGTCAAAGCCTTTTATTTAGGTCTGGGTGCCCTCATTACGCTGGCTGCGATCATCTCTCTTGTCCGGGGTGAGGACTCGGGGCTGACCCCTTCCCATTTCCATGATTTGGGAAAGCTCTTTTTTGCATTCTGCCTGCTCTGGGCCGATTTCTTCTATGCCCAACTGCTCGTCATCTGGTACGGCAACATCTCCGAAGAGACGACCTTCGTTATAACGAGAACCGTTTTTTTGCCCTGGAAATATTTGGCCTGGACGGTCTTCATCGTCAGTTTTGTGATCCCGTTTCTCGTCCTTCTCAACAGACCGATCAAGTCAAAACCAATTCCTATGATCATTCTTTGTATCGTTGTGTTTATCGGCATCTGGCTTGAACACCTCCTTCTTCTCGGACCGGCCCTCAGCCCGCAGGCCACCTCCCTACCCCTGGGCCTCGCGGACGTTTTGATAACTTTGGGGTTTTTGGGGCTCCTCATCTTTGCGGTGACCTTTTTTCTAAGAATTTTTCCGGTACTGAACAGGGAAAAAAGCCGAAGACCAGAGTCGGAGGTGGGTTAATTGAAAAGGAATATCATGCCACTATTTCTTTCCATTTGCTGTCTGGTTCTCATTTCGGGCTTTCTCTATTTTTTTTACCTTTACCCTGCGGCCGGTCTTGGTCCCGAACAACCCATCTCTTTCAGCCACCGTATTCATGTGGGCGTGAAGGACATCCAATGCCGGTTCTGCCATCCCAATGTGGGCCGCTCAACCTTTCCGGGTATGCCGCCCGTGGAGAAGTGCCTCTATTGTCATCGATATGTGATCCCCGATCACCCGGAAATCAGGAAGGAGCATCAATATTTCAACAGCCGGACACCGATCCCTTGGGTCAAAGTCAATTATCTACCGGAGCATGTCTTTTTCAATCACGAACGGCACATCAAAAAGGAGATAGAGTGCGAGGCTTGTCACGGTGAGGTAAAAACCATGGACAGGCTCAACAAAGTAACCTTTCGAATGGGCTTTTGCATCGAGTGTCACCGAGAAAAAAAGGCCACCCTGGATTGCTGGCTTTCATGCCATAACTGAGGTGCGCATAGCGCAGAGCGCATAGGGCAAAATGATCATAATCTTTTCCTTTCACGCTGAATAAAGGGAAACGGTGAAGAACCACGACCACAGGTCGGGGTTCCTTCCAAGCTTTCTGAAAGAAAGCCATAAAGGAGTAACAAATTTGGAGAAAACAGTGGATAATTCTCTGCCACATGACCACAGTACCGCCCGGGGCTTCTGCATGACCTCTGCCGTCTGGATGGCTATCGCGACGCTCTTCGGGTTAACGACCGCAATACAATTCATCGCCCCGGACCTGCTGGGAAATATCCCATGGCTCTCTCTCGGTCGAATTCGCGCAGTACACACGAATCTGGTCATATTCGGTTTCGTCACCCCGGGGCTCCTTTCCGCAGCCCTCTATATTGTCCCGAGATTGTTGCAAACGACATTATATAGCGAAAAGTTGGGGATATTGACGGTCTTTATTTGGAATATCTTCCTTGTCTCCATGGTGGTCACCCTCGCCATGGGACTTACCCAGGGCAGGGAATACGCTGAAGCTATCTGGTCCATCGACGTGCTGGTGGCTCTCACCTTCAGCCTCATTTTCATTAATCTGATCATGACGATCAAGCAAAGAAAAGAGCCTATTCTCTATGTATCCGTCTGGTATATCTGCGCCGCCGTTATCCTGACTACTTTGGTCTATGGCATCGGAAACGTCATATGGGTCCCCGGTGCCGGGGCCCTCACCGGGATCCCCGACGCGATCATTCTCTGGTTCTACGGACACAACGTTCTTGGATTGCTCCTGACACCCCTGGCGGTCGGTGTGGCTTACTACGTGATACCGAGCGCGTGTCGGACCCCCCTTTACAGTCACACCCTCTCTCTGGTGGGCTTCTGGGTCCTGCTGGTCATCTATTCCCATATCGGGACCCATCATCTCCTTCAGGTGCCGGCCCCGACCTGGCTCAAGGTGATCGCCATTGTTGACAGTATCGGCATGATCATCCCCGTGGCCGTCGTCCTGTTCAACCTTTGGTACACGGTCAAGGGGAAACTGGGAATGATTCATGCGGATATCGGGGCCAAATTTGTCTTTACCGGAACCGTCATTTACCTCCTGACCTGTATACAAGGACCCTTGCAGTCCCTTCCCCAGGTTCAACGGGTCACCCACTACAGTTTCTGGGTGGTTGCTCACGCCCACATGGGTATCCTCGGTTTTTCCGGGATGATTGCCCTCGGAGGGATCTACTATGTTTTACCGAAGATCACCGGAAGGGCCCTCTATAGCAAGTTGCTGGCAGACCTCCAGTACTGGCTGGTGCTGATCGGACTGAGCGGCTTTATGGTCTCCTTGACCATCGCGGGTCTCATCCAGGGCAACGGCTGGTTGAATGGTGAAACCGTCTATCGAATTCTCCCGCAACTTCATGTCTATAATATCGTCAGGGCCTCTATGGGCCTGATGATCGTGGTCGGGTCTTTGATCGGTCTGTACAATATTGTTCGAACCCTGTTCTTTCAACCGAAGGAGGTCCAATGAGGCTTAAAATGACACCCGGGACGATTGTCTTCGGCGGGATCATCATCCTGGCCGTGATTGTGTTTGTGGTGGTCTATTGGCCCTATGCCGTCAGGGTGGAGACCCCATCCGGTATCTTCCGTCCGCTTGAGACGGAAGAGGCGGAGGGCAGGCGAATCTATATCGCCAATGGTTGTACCTACTGTCACAGTCAAGCCATCCGAAGTATCGACTGGGGTCTCGGTGCGGAAAGGATCGCCCAGGCCGGAGACTATGTGGCGGACAGACCCATTCTCTTGGGCTCCGAGCGTACAGGGCCGGACCTCTCACAGGAGGGCGGAGAGCACCCGGACGATTGGCACATGGCCCATTTCGTCAATCCAAGATATCCTCGGCCCAATTCCATCATGCCCCCCTTTGAATATTTGGGAGAAGAAAAGATTGATAATCTCATCCGCTATGTTCAGGCATTGGGCATGAAACAGGCGGATCTCCGTATGGAACGACAGGATTATTGGAAAGAGGAGGCCATCGAGGCCTATGAAACCGGTCCTGAGGCCAATGTGGAATGGCTCCACGCCAAGGTGCCTGAGGGGTGGCACACGATTCCTAACCCCTATCCGGCGACTGCCGCAGGTCTGGCTAGGGGGCATAAGATTTACCAGGATTTCTGCATTGGATGCCACGGTCCGGTGGGGGACGGCATGGGACCGGCGCAACCTCATCTTTACCCGCCTCCTTTGAATTTCACGATCCTGAGGGACAGAGGCGTTTCCGGGGGTATCCTGTACTACCAGATTATGAACGGGGTCACGGGCACGGCTATGCCCTATTTCAAGAGAGAGCTGGAATCGGAAAAAATCTGGGACGTGGGAAATTATGTGGCCGAATATTTTATCGGTCAGAGTGATGCAAATAAAGAACCGCGGGGCATTGACGCGTCTTATGAGCCGGTTGACGAGGTCACTAAATAAAGGAACGGTGTATGGTATAAGGTATA
>JAQYVK010000565.1 GCA_030145585.1 Desulfatiglandales bacterium
TGCGCTAGAAGGCCCCGGCCATCATTAATAGAGGAATGGAACCAAAACCGACCCCAACCAGGAGGCTAAAGATCCAGCCCATCCCCTGAATTAGGGGCATATATTTGGGATGGTCGGCCCCAATGGTCTGAAAAGCGCTCCAAAAGCCGTGTTTCACATGGAGAGCCGCAACAATCATGGAGAAGATATAAAAGATGACATACTCCGGTCGTGAAAAAACATCAGCAACAAGTTGGTAAAGGGTGCGACCGGCCCTGTCAACAAAGTGAAAAGTCAATAGATGGAGGACCACATAGATAAGAAGATAAAGCCCCGTATAGGGCATTAGGATAGAACTCAGTGTTCGCCCACCCGCATTTTTTTTCATCCTATATCGAACAGGTCTCGCACGCCAGTTTTGAAAATAAAGGATCGTGGCGAATGAAATGTGGAGCACCACAAAAAACAGTAGAGCCACCTCGATCACATTGATGAGCAGTCCATAGGCATGAAGATGCTCCGAATAGGCATTAAACATATTGTTTCCGCCGTAAATGGTCAGATTCCCTACAAGATGGGTCGCCAAAAAGAGACAGAAGATCATGCCGGTACAGGCCATAATCTGTTTTTTCCCAATGGATGAGGAAAATACGCCTATGAGCCAATTCATGTGCTTCTCCGAAATTCGAAGGTTTTCCCAGATGGGAAAAGCGACGGTTTGGTTTCCGTTCGATGTATAGTGATTCTTTTTAAATATTTGGCAGGAATTGTCAATACCCCATTTAAAAGAACGGTATATGGTTTAAGGTAAACGGTTTAAGGCCTATAATACTTCATTCCAGTGTTCCATGAACCTTACACCTTACACCTTACACCTTTTAGTTATTTGCTGGTTATCAGGAATACTCAATAAGTGGCTAATTTCATTTCTGATAACTATAGTGAACGTCATTAAAAAGTTGACATATTAATTGATGGGCGTTACCGAAGACATTTTTTAATAATCCCCCAACCCCCCTTTTTAAAGGGGGGCGAGGGGGGATTTCAAGCGGTTTCGGCTCAAGGATGCTCCTCACTATCGCTCCTTTCTTTTGTCTCTCACTATAATTAAGAGCTGGATTTGGGTGAGCGCAGACAAAATAGAGAAAATGAGAAAAGGAAGAAACAGAAAGCACAATCAAAAAGCGAGTGAACGGTTCGCAACACGTGAATCGTAAGGTTTCAGGCCCGCCACAAGACCGGCGGGTAAAGGTCGAGAGGGTGGGGGTAAGTCAGGTGGAATTTTTTTGCAAAGGGGAGGGAGATATGTTAAAAAAATTAAGATGTTCGCCAAAATCAAGGTTCTTCTCCACACGGTTTTTCCATGTCTGAATCGATGCCGGTATAGAGGGGCATGATGCCTCGGGGAGACAAGTGGGAAGATAGTTACACCCGCAGGGCCAGAACGGAGAAATGGCTTGCCAGATCTGTCTATAAACTTGAGGAGATGGACAAGAAATTTCAACTCATTCGCCCGGGGGACTGTCTGCTCGATTTGGGCTGCTATCCAGGGTCATGGTCTCAGTACGGGATAAAGCGGGTTGGTCCGAAAGGAAATGTGGTGGGTATGGACCTGAAAAACCCAGATCGACTTTCGGCTCCCAACTTTAAATTTATTAAAGCAGATATCTTTACGGTCGATCCCGAGTGGGTACTCAAAGAGGTTGGTCCAAGGGACGCTGTCATCAGTGATCTGGCCCCCAAAACCACCGGAATTCCCGTGGCCGATACGAGCCGCTCCATGGAACTGGCAAAAGAGGCCCTGAAGATTGCCTCAGCCGTGTTGAAAAAGAGAGGTCATTTTTTGTGCAAAGTCTTTGAAGGGGGGGATCTGAAGTCTTATCGCAACTCACTATCAGGGTGTTTTGATCAGGTTCGTAATTTCAGGCCTTCGGCGAGTCGGAAGGGCAGCAGAGAAATCTATTTACTCGGTTTGAAATTCACAGGGAAGTCCAAATGAGTGCCAAAATCTAAAACATTTAAAGACTGAAAATTATCACGAAACCACGAAAGGACGAATCCGCCACAAAGACGGCGGACAAGCAGGGAAAGGCTTTTTGGACGCAGATTACAGGCCCGCCCTGGTGCGACTTGATTGGAAATTGCTTGAGGACCCTACAGTATTTCAGAACCGAAATCTCGAAATGAGCGCAATGTTTTTTCGGTCTGGGCCAGGGATCCCCCAGATATAAGTAACAGCAGCCAGCCGCCGTCGTCGCCTGAAGGCTATGGCGCGCCAAGATGAAGGAAAGAATGTTTAGCATATAGGGAGAAGGCCAGCCTACTCCCAATGTTCAATCCTGCAAGGCAGGATTGAACTCCCGCTACGCGGGAATGTTAAACAATCCTACTGAATTCTGTGTTTTGTCCCCTATTCTTAGTATTTAGTGTCAATTAGTGTAGATTAGTGGTTAATAATTTTTCGCCTGCCCGTCATAGCGAGCCGTTCGGGCGCGACGTCGGGTGCTTTCGTGATTGTTTTTTTGTTCACCGGTCTATTCAACCGTTAAGAGGTATTGACATACAAGGAGGGAACCCATGTCAGGTCATTCAAAGTGGTCTTCCATCAAGCATAAAAAAGGTGCTGCAGATGCAAAAAGGGGCAAGATTTTTTCAAGGCTGATCAAAGAGGTGACCGTTGCCGCCCGCCTGGGCGGAGGAGATCCGGACGGAAATCCCCGTTTGAGAACCTCCATTCAGGCTTGTAAAGCGGACAACATGCCCAAGGATAATATTGAGAGGGCCATC
>JAQYVK010000566.1 GCA_030145585.1 Desulfatiglandales bacterium
TCAGGGAAGGCTATCAAGAATCCACCCACCACCAGTAACGGACGGGCCCAAAAACTGATTCTCCCTATTTTCATCAGATAACCCTCCAACCCGGCGGCGATCAACGTTATACCGATCAGACACAGAACAAATAGGTAGATCGACTCAAAAATCGGTCCCTGCATAACCAAGCTTGGATTGAATACAAAAAAGAAAGGAATAAAGTATAACACGATTGCAAGACGCATACATGTCATGGCCGTTCTCATAGGGCCTGCTTTGGCTATGGCGGCAGCGAGGAAAGCACCGTTGGCAACCGGAGGAGTAATCAATGCGAGTGAGGAATAGTAAAGAATGAAGAGATGAAGCGCTATCTCGTTTAAATCGGTTACCTGCAGTACTGCCGGAACCAGACTTATGGCCATGAATATATAGGCTGGACCCACCATGCCCACCATGCCAAGCAGATAACAGGAAACCATCCCTATGACAAGAAGTCCGAAAACGTTTCCCCCTCCCAATATAAGAAAACTTGATGTGATGGCAAGGGTGACACCTGTTGCAAGAAGCCCGATCAGAATAAAGCTCAAAGGTAAAATGATGGCCAATGTCTGAGCTATCAAGTTTCCCGCCATTATAATGGCATCAACGATTTTCCTAGGGGTCATCATGGTTTTTCTGCTGCGAAAAGAGAGAAGGACCAATAGCCCTGTAGCATAGAATGGTGTCTGGACATCCCACTTCATGAACACCAGCCCCCAGACAAGAAAGGCAAGGGTTATGAGAAAAGGCCAGCCCTGTATGAGTGTCTTTTTAATGGAGGGAAGTTCTTCGCGTGGTATCGCTTTTAATCCGGCTTTTCCGGCATAGGCATCAACCTGCATCAGCAAGCCAAAGTATAAGAGGATTGAAGGTATGGTAGCGGCAACTATGATAACGTCGTAGTCAACCCCTATGAACGCTGCCATGATGAAAGCCATGGCTCCCATTATCGGTGGCATGAGCAAACCTGCTGTTGAAGCACAGGCCTCTATTGCACCCGCATAATTTGGGGGGTATCCCATTTTTTTCATTGCAGGGATGGTTATCGAACCGGTAGAAACAATATTAGGTAGGGCGCTCCCGCTGAGGCTGCCGAAAAACGCACTTGCTATTACGGCAACCTTGGCAGGCCCGCCCCTGAAATTGCCAAACAAGGCAAAGGCAAGATCCAGAAAAAATTGTCCAGCCCCTGATTTTATCAAAAATGCAGCGAAAAGGAGGAAGCCAACGACTATACCTGCTATTATCCTTCCCGGCATTCCGAGAATACCATCCCAACCGAATACGTTTTTAATGACGATCTCCATGGGAGACAATTTGTTTCCAAAAAAAATCCCAGGCAGATAGTCTGCAAGTAACGGGTACAGAACCCCAATTAATATACATATTCCAAGAAAGATAGGCCCTGCCATCCTTCTGCCGGCTTCCAGCATCAGGATGCAGTAAATAATACCAGTGGTGAACTGGAAAGGGGTTAGACTTGCCCAGCCCACCTGCCCTATTTCCCATGCATTCAAGAAAAAATAGAAACCGAGTCCAAATGAAAGAGCGGCCGCCAGGAAGTCATACCATGGTATTCCAGTTTGTCTCTTGCCTACTCTCTTGACAAGAAAAAATCCGGCAAGAAAAATGCTGAAAAAGAGATAGTAATAAGCGGCTTCACCAAAAACATGGCCTTTCACTTGGATTGTAAAGATGTAGAAGATTGAGAAGCACAGCCCAGAAATAGTAATCAAAACAAAGATAATCTTCACATAGAGTGGTTCCGCTTCGATCTGTGTCGTTTCTTCTTTCGCAGGTTTCTCCAATTAATGTAGCCTTCCTCTACAAGACAATCATTGATGTTTTGGTCCGGCCGCTATAAACCGGTTAAGGAATAACATCCATCTCGTGAAAACGAGGGATGTCCTTTTTATAACTGTTCCACAATGCTATCCAGGCTTTATTATCAGGTTTTACTTCAATACCTTTTTTATCTGCCTCTGCGATAGCTGTCTTATAGGCCTTTTCATACCGTGTGACCAGGCCGACATTATAAGCCTGTCTTTGGTCGTCTTTGGAAGTCCACTGACCCAACTCTTTAAGATATTTTATGACACCCTCATGGAGTGGAAAGTAGATGGTATCCACATTTTTCCTGAAAGAACTTAGACTGATTTCCGGAGAAGATTTGTGTTTGCCTTTATAGGCGCCATAGTTTTCATTAAGCCATTTGACAACGTGGTATGCCAGTTCAGGATCCATGCTTTTATCGACGACATAATAGCCAGGGGTGATGTTCATGGAGATCCCTTTTGCTGAAGGGGGTGTCTTGTGCTGCGAAGGTATGCCAAAGCTCCCAACAGGTTTTACTGCCAACCATCTTTTCGCACCCTCCGGATCTTTTTTAGCATTCAGTTCCAGGTAACGTACCCCCCCACGGGCTTTTTCGTATTTAAATGTATAGCCTGCAGTGACCAGCATATATGTAACATCAGCTTTTCCGGTGGTTACAGCCATTCCGGTCATGACTATGTTGGCGAAGGGTACCATGACTATGTCCTTTGGTTGAAGTCCGGCCCAGGCCGCTACAGCATTAGCGGATTCGACCGCGGTAGCTCCATAACTCGCACCATACGCAAACTTGACTCCCGGTTTCAGGTCATGAATCGTTTTTATTGAGGAACTTCCACTTACCATTGGGGCGAAGCCTGTTATATTGGAAATCCAGAGAATTCTTGATTGAAATGGGCCCCCTTCTCTGGTTGCATATGTGTGCGTTGCTTCGGTTTGATGAGCTATTGCCGAAGCAGATTGAGTTGTCGTATCGATCTTACCCGTCCGCAAGTTGTTGAATCTAAGGGCGTCACTCCATTCAGGCATCTGCCTTACCTTCGTGCCTGTCATGTTCCCCAGCAAGGGAGACCAGGTTGCTGTCAATGTATAGGTCTCACCGGTGGGGCCGTGCGTCATTACCGTGAAGACTTCCGGCCAATTCCATGCCGATTCGGAATATTCGGCTGACATCCCAAGGCTAAGAAAAACAACACTCAGCAATATAGTCCCTCTTATGATCAAAGATGCTTTTTTCATTGTTTCCTCCTTCTGAATAGGGTTGATGTTTGGAGCGTTCACCTAATTTCTATGCCCATGGAGGCTTACCACCATAAGCGCTAAGTTATTTTGCAAAAATTTACAGGTTGCATTTAGGCCATACGGGATTGGTTTGAAAGATGAACGTCCAACATCGAACATCCAACGTCCAACATCGAATGAAAAAACAAACATCCAATACCGAACATTCAACGGCTATTTATGTTTCTTTTCAGCCGTTTTGATACTCGTAACGAAAATCTTAATTAATTCTTCTGTTTCCTGTAAAATATCATTTAGTAGTTCAGGTTTTTTTATTAGTGGTACACGCTGAATAAGTTTTAACCATCTCTGGGTCTCCCTAAGTTCCTTTAATGAGACACGAAGCTTAGGGATAAAGTCCTTTGGGGACTCCGCTGCCTGGGCTTCACCATGGTTTGGATAAGGTGAAGTCCCCGATTTCAACAATTGGCCCGCAACATGGTTGCCTGCTCTGGTATTTGGTAGCTGCTCAACAATCTTTATGATTCGCACCGAATACTCGAGCAGCCTTTCTTCCAAATCATATGTCTGTTTCGTCATCTTTCCCCTAATTCAACATTCGATGTTGGACGTTCGATGTTCGATGTTCTTTTTTTTAGTCCCTCCTGGGTAAAAACAACTTAGCGCTAATAAGGCTTACCACCGGGTGGCTTGCCACCGGGAGGTCCGCCACCGGGAGGTCCGCCACCGGGAGGTCCACCACCGGGAGGTCCGCCGCCCGGAGGTCCGCCGCCTGGAGGTCCGCCGCCCGGAGGTCCCCCGCCCGGTGGTCCCCCGCCAGGAGGTCCTCCAACTGCATTTGGGTTCAATTCCCTTCTCATACGTCCCCATAACATGCCCAAATTGAACTTTGCAGGCATGGCATCTTCTACAGTGATGGCGAGATAAGGGCAGAGAAATTCACAGTCCCTGCAGTTAAAACAGTCCTCTGCATATGCGATATAAACCTTTCCTTCAGGTTGTTTAATCCTGATCACATCCATTTGACAGATGTCGACGCAGAGACCACAGTTTGTGCAACTGGCTTCATCAATTGTTCTTATCATGAGGACGCCTCCTTTCTTGGTTCCAGTGGATCAACCATGATCGGCTCAGGTTTATACTTCCATTTGTGGATCGGTATATCCTCAACGTCTGACTGGATCTCACCGCCCTCAAGTCGGGTGATGACCCATTTCAACCAATCCTTGTTGTCAGTCATAGGAAAATCCCACCGGATATGTCCCAAGCGGGTCTCCTTTCGCAGCAACGATGCGCTGGCAACGGCTTGGGAACACGCTAAAAGATTCTTTGCTTTGATGACCTTTAACAATTCATGGATGTCGGATGCTGTAAGGTTGGGGGCCTCAGCATCGAGATGTTTCATGTCTTCCTGGGCCTTGTTAAGTTTTTTTTCATCTCTTAGATGGATGTTCATCCAAGCATTAACAATATTCATTCGAAACTCATCCGGTTTTACACCATCAGTGCCATTCATGGGTGCATAGATCTTCTCCTTGAGCTGCTTTACCAGTTTCATGTCAAGGCCGTTTGAATCCGCTTGCGTCTTGGCATATTTTGCGGCATTCTCCCCTCCCCTGTGGCCTGTGACCGATGATCCGGTAAGGGCCGATGGATAGGAATGCTCGCAGGCGCCGCAAAAATCTGAAGCAAGTCCTCCGGCATAGAGTCCTGGGAGCGATGTCTCGCTTTTCACATTAATCCTTATGCCGCCTCCTTGTCCTGCCATGGCACCAATCATTAATGAGCCGACCGCCTTGTCAAGGGTAACCCCTGTTCGCTCCATGTCCCTCAGGGCCCTGCTGTAGAAGGGACCGTAGTATTCCCTGAGCCTTTTGTCCATGTCGGGCATTCGGTAATCAACAGAGCAAGGGCCGTTGCCGGCCTTTTCCTCATAAAGCATGGCTAGACCATGCCTACGCCAGGGAGGACCTAAGAGTTTTCGACCTTTGAGCCTGTAGGTCCGTTCGTATTTTTCCATGAACTCCTCACCCTTTGCATTGGTGACCTTGTATTCGGGCACGTCCACATACAGATGAAGGAACCGCGGTCCGTTGGGGATCCCTGCATTGGCTTCTGATCGGCCAAATTCCATACCCCTTAGTTCTGCGCCGGCCCTGAGGGCCATGGCATATCCGTCGCCTGTCAGATTGGGCATACCATGTCCCGGTCCGATAAGCCCACCGGTAGTCAGCACGACTGCCTTGGCCTTAATGATATAGAAGTCACCTTCTCTTGAATCAAACCCAACCGCGCCGCGGACTGTGCCGTCAACGGTTATCAGCTCTGCAATAAATACCCTGTCAAGGATCTTGACCCCTCGGCTTTGTGAAGCCTTCCTGAGTTTGACCATATGCTGGTGATCCCCCATCGGCTCCCAACTTGCGGCTCTCTGTTTTAACTCAGGGAAATAGGTATCCATAAACTCCCATTCGATCTCGCCTTTTTCGTCCCTTCGGAAGTTTATCCCAAAGCTGAGAAGGTCTTGGAATCGATCCCATGACTCTTTGATGGTTGTTTCGCAATACTCCTGGTCAACCATGTATTCACAGTCTTTGACGGTATATTCCACATACGTGTCAATATCGTCATCCGGTAGGGCAGTTCTGAACTGGTGTAATCCGCGGGAACTCATTCCACAAAGACCGGTTTTTACCATTTCGGTAAGTAGGACATCCGCACCTTGCTCTTTCGCACTGATAGCAGCGAATTCGCCTGCCATCCCCCCACCGACGACCAGGACATCGGTCTCTAAAACATGTTCGGGTATGTTCATTGTTAGCGCTCCTTTCTACGGTTTAAGATCAGTACGTAATAAAATGCCCGTTGTTGACATTAGTCATTTTAGTTCAACTTAGTCAACTTCTTTATGGGCTCATCCAAGTATCCCTGTTTCTATTTTCATTGGGTTTCTGTGTCTTTCCGGAATGAATCGACCTTATATGCCTCCTTCAAATCAACCCGTTCCCGAAGTTCAACCATAGGTTTTCCATTCTCCAGTCGTTGAAAGATGAGCTTACCATCCATGGCAGGGTCCCTATCGGGGTAGTCGAGACGGACAAATAAACCCCGCGTCTCCTTTCTTTCGAGGATAGCCTGCATATCCACAATCGCCATGTCGAGGATGTTCCGAGCCTCTAAGCATCCCAGTAAATAATGGGGATTTTTGGCTGAAAGCAGCTGCAGGCCTTTTCTTTTCAACGTTCCAAGACGTCTCAACCCTTCCCGAACCTTGCCCTCTGATTTCAACTCCCCCGCATAATGCTCCATGGCATACCGTATGGCCGATTCCAGTTCCAATGGCTCGGTGCCCTTCTTGATTGCCATGGGCTTGAGGGCCCTTTCCTTGTGCTCCTTGACCTGTCTTTCCGTGACCGCCAAATCTCCCGCATCCTTAATAAATTCGTGAAGATCGTCTCCAAGGAGCAATCCCGTGACGCTCGCCCCTGAGGAACCTCCGCCACCCGCAAAGGTGTCACCAATGGCATAGAGGCCTTTCAATCCGGTTTTGAATTCCTCGTTGACCACAATACCGCTGATACGATTATGACCAACCGGTTTGAGGGCACCCATTTCGTAACGATGGGTATGCGGATTGAAACCACGATCTTCCGCTATTTTGAAGGATATGAGCCTCTCTTCGGCGGTACATACATCACCCCGCTTGTGGTAATCTTCAGGCAAATGCTCGAGGCTAAGGTAGAGGGGAGTTAGGCCCTTCTGTTCCAATTCATAATAACGCTGGGTATTGGGCGTGGAAATTTCATCTCCCTTCCACGTAAAGCACTTGGCAGGGATACCGTCATTCAGGGGAAAATGCCCATAAGGCTCGGTCAAGTCATCTCTTATCCTGAATCCCTGCCCTGTCACGTCCATGTTGACCAATTCTGCACCGGCTCTGTAGGCCATGGCATACCCATCGCCCGAAATGGATGCGGGGCAAAAGTGGTATTTGAACTTGAACTTCCATGGGGCGGGTGTCGTGGGATCGAATTGACGATGGAACATACCGGTCGCGATGACGGTTACCTTGGCCTTTGCCACAATAACCTGACCTGTCCTTATGTTTACTGCCGTTGCACCCACGACTTCCCCGTTATT
>JAQYVK010000567.1 GCA_030145585.1 Desulfatiglandales bacterium
CTCTTTTCTCCTTTCCTTTCTTTGGTTTATAAAAAGCAATCGAGTCGGTTTTTCTTCCTACAAATACCAATTTATATTTAAACCCTCCTTGTCTGAGATAGAATTAAAATGTGTGAATGCTTCAGCCCAATTGGTCTACCGCTTTCGACTCATAGAAGAACATGCATGGTTCTGTAGTGAAGGGATAAGCACAATTTGAGAGGTATCTCCATTGGTATGACCTCCTGGATAGAGGTTGACGGTTGGTGGAGAACTATTCGATAATTAGGGAGAAAATGACCAAGCAATTTGTAGAGAGTGTGCCCTTCTTCTGCTCACTGCTCACCGTTTACAGCTTACCATTTCGTTTAGCAGGTTTTTTGATGAGAGTCAACTCATTGGATTCTCGCCCGCCTATCTTTTTTACCCGCTGGCTTTGTGGCGGGTGTGGTTACTAACAGTCTACAGCCTCTTGGCTCGGCGAAGTTCAGATTGTTCTGAACGAAGACGGCTCAATCTAAACAACCTAATCTATCTAGAAACTAATAAGCAAGAGCTAATGGGAGATTTACCCGCCAGTCTTTTTGGAGGGTTTGACCCCCTGGCCTTCATGGTAGAATTCTTTACAACAGACCACATCCTTATCAGGATCAAGATGTTCCCAAGCATGCCGGATATGAACCGGATTTCCCGAAGGATCAATCTCCATTATGGCATCGCTTAAAAAACCATGGAGATCCCTTGGACGTCCTCCCACACCAAGTCCCTTCATAAAAAACTTTAACTGATCTTCATACTCTTTGGAAAAAATCCTTTGCTGCAGATCACGGTCCAGTCCACCCTTTATCCTTGCTGCCAGGTCTTCCGGCAGCTGCTCCCAGGTGATGACTATTGTATTACCATTCGATAACCTGCACATGTCATGATGAAAAGCAGGATGCTCCCATCGCCATACTTCATTTCCCTCCCAGTCCAGCTCTAATAGAATGTCTGCACTACCGCCGGATGTATAAATTCCTGCATCATCCTGAACCAATGGCTGGCCTCGAACAAGAAGATTACCGCCGGGCAACAGATAACCATAGCCGGGCATAAAATCCGTTATTTGCCACCGATGTACGATTTTACCTTCTTCGTTGATAAGGCATGTCATATCTCCCCCGATAGGCGTAATCAGCGTATATCCACCCTCAGTACGAGGATCTTCGTGTGTAAGGCCTGTAGGCCGAAAAGAGACCAACCCATTTAATTTACCTCGCTTTCATATTTTTTAGTGTCCGGTTCACGAAGTCGAGCAGGTCTGGCCCCAGGGAATCGTCTTCCGTGTTGAGGTGCACCACCGTTGACATGTGATTGTGCCCCTGCACCTGCTTGTAACGCGGACAACCGCCCCGCTTGCATAGCAGGGCGTACATGTCGGCACTGGCGCGCTCGATGGGATTGATGTCCAGTTCCCCAGTGATCACGAAGGTCGGTACCTTGACGCCGGAGTACGCCTTGGCCATTCCCAGGGGCGAGCGTGCGTCCCATTGGGTCGGGTCGGTGCCGTAGTAGTCCTCCATTAACTTGACGCGAGGCCCGGACTTCGAGACGTTGAAGCCGCCCGACATGAGGATTGCTCCTGCAATGCCCGGTTTGCCCCCGGGCTGGATGTCGGCGTGGTTGATGTAATCGGCGACGTGGGCGCCCCCACCCGAGTGCCCCATGAGAAATATCCGATCGGGGCTGCCGCCGTACTGGGCGATGTTCTTCTTCAGCCAGACGACGATGGAGGCCATATCTTTCCCGCCCTCAGGCCACTTGATTTTCGGCACCAGGCGATAGTTCGCGTTGCCTCCAATGATTCCATGCCGCGCAAAGAAGGTGGCCACATTGCCGTAGATGAGATCGCCCTTGTCGCCGCGGCGCATGCCTCCGCCATGGATGAACACCACCACGGGCCGGTCTTTTCCTGAGGCCGAAGGAGCGTAAATATCCAGTTTCTGCAGTTCGTCTGAACCATAGGCGAGGTCCTTGGTGACAGTGACGCCGCCCTTGGCCTCCTCGGCGGCCTTTTGGAGCAGCGGTATGTAGATGGCCTTGGTCTGTTTGCCGACCTTTGAGTTCCAGGCCTTGCCGATGGCCCGCAATTTTACAAGCGCTGCTTCAGTCTCTGGGCTCCCGGCATTCGCCAGGGATGTTGCCAGCAACAGGGCCAGAACTATCCCAACTGTCAGAAAATATCTCTTTGTCTTCATGGTGATCCTCCTGTGGGGTCTTGGGATTGTTTGAGTCAAGTAGACCGGTTTCTTCCTATGCTACAGGTTGAAGTTCGTTTCCTCAATTTGCAGTCTGGGTTCCCGACAGTGCTACCGTAAACTAACGCCGTATTGCCTCCATAAGTCGAACCATTATAAACAGTTTTTTTTGAGAAACGAGCGAATGCTTGGGAGATAGGATACCCCAAAGTATCTTCCTCCTTCAGTCCAAATCAGAACGGTTCTCCCAGTTTTCAGGGGTAAGGTAGATAGCTCACTTCCCCACCGGATTAGCCCGCTTATTGCGCGAGCCTGATTGGTTCATCAATTACCCGTGCATAAAATCCGTCATTTGCCACCGATGTACGATTTTACCTTCTTCGTAGATAAGGCATGTCATATCTCCCCCGATAGGCGTAATCAGCGTATATCCACCCTCACTCAGTACGAGGATCTTCGTGTGTAAGGCCTGTAGGCCGAAAAAGAGACCAACCCATTTAATTTGCCTCGCTTTCATATTTTTTAGTGTCCGGTTCACGAATCATATTTTACAATGTTAATTATAAATCGATCAGCTCATGACATCATCCCAGGCGTATATCCCATTTCCCTTGATATTTCTGCTGCCGCATCCTGCAGAGATGCAACCAGGCTTTTCAATTCAGTGCCGGCAATCTGCTCCGGGTCCCCTGCAAGGCTAATAGCTGCTGCTAAAGCCTCCATTCCTATATAAACGGGTACGGCAACACTGGCCCTCCCTATAGACAATTCTTGGTTGTTGATGGAATATCCCTGTTGTCTTATTAGCTTAAGCTCATTTAATAATTTGTTTTTCCGAGTAATGGTATGAGGTGTGAATGGAGCAAGCTTTGTATTCATAAGATAGTTATCCACCTCTTTTTTAGTCTTATAAGCAAGTAGGATTCGACCCAAAGAGGTACAGTAGGCAACGATTCTTGGTCCAATACGTCTAGCCAGGAATTCCGCATCTCGGGGAACAGCATTAAGGGTAATAAGAACAGCATCGTAGTCCCAAATTGCAATACGGCATATCAGTCCGGTTTTCTCTGCCAGATCCTGAACAATCCTCCCCGCCTTCTGGTTTATAGGCAAAGTCTCACTCACTAAGATACCTAACGTGAACAGTTTGGGACCCAGCCTGTATCGTTTAGTTTCAGTATCTTGTTCCAGAAAACCCACTTCTGACATAGTCTTTACAAGGCTTGACACAGTAGACTTGGGGAGGCCGATAATTTTTGAAATCTCGGTTATCCCTCTGCTATGTTTCTCAAATGAAAACAACGAAAGAATATCACTTACCCTTTTCACAGATTGAATCATTTGGTATTCTCCAAAAAATTGTTACTGAAAATAAGAATTTATTTATCCGTTCCGATCACAGATAATCAATTATAAATTGATTATCAAAATGCCATAGATACGATAATATCGCACAACATACGTTTATTTAGAACAGCTTACGCTCATTAGGGATCCGCGTCAAGTCCTTTTTGTTATTTTTTCTTTATTATATTTATAAAAACCTTGGTTTTCTGATTTTATCAACCAGACAATATCTAAGAGTTTGTTGGATGTTGGGTCCACAAAAGAGTCTTCAAGTGACAAAGAAGTGGGGTCGGGCCTTGATTAATTGATTTAAATGTTGAATCGAAGCTCTAAGTTATAATAATAATTTAATCAACTAATCAAGCTTTGACCCCACGCACTTGACTCGTAAGTCGTTTTGGAAGCAATGTCCCCAGGACAATATGTGAGGAATTTGGACTTAAAAAAGATAGTTCAGCTGGAAGCATAGTTGACAGAGTTAATAAGCAGATATTAAAAGATAAACAATTTAGAAACAAGCTGGCGGGGATAAAGAAAATAATAAGCAAGAGCTAATAGGAGATTTACCCGCCAGTCTTTTACCCGCCTATCTTTTTGGCGGGTTTTGGAGGGTTTGACCCCCTGAATGTTTGTGACTCAACACCAAGTTACCAAAGTCTACCCCATGTGACGGCAAAGTCAACCGGTATGCTTCAACGGCTGAGGATCAGTCACGGGAATTTCTATGAGGTCCTCTCCCCAGAAGATGTTTCCTTTGAAAATTTGACTCATCTCACTGATTAGCCTTTCACGCACACCCGGGAGGTCCATCTGGTCGGGGATATGGCTGATGACAAGGTTTCTTGCTTTCCCTTCATGGGCTATGCGGGCCGCCTCCATATGCCCGGCGGAACCTTTTATCCATTCGGGACCGGGTTCGGTGCCGGAAATGTAGTGACACATGTGAACAAGTACGTCGCATCCTTGAATGAGTCGGACAAAGGCTTCGCTGTAACCCGCATCCCCGGAGTAGGCAAAGGACCCTTCCGGTGTATCCAGCCGAAAACCGAATGATTCAAGATGCGGCTGACCATGAGGGACCTCGATCACCTCAACCCGCCATTTTTTCTCCTCGACAACATAACCATCTTGAATGGCCTCGACCTGAGGCATGGGACGCTTTCGTGGTGGCGTGCCGCCCCGTGAGATATAGGTCTGTATGCTCGGTTCCAACTGGGTACGGGCAGTGAGGTCAGGGTCAAAGACGCCACCCTCCCCAAAAAGGCCGGTCGTCATGGTCTCCACATAGGATGGTCCATAGACCTTCAGTTCGGGGATCTTTCCTGCCCCCTGCTCCCAGCGTGTCAAAACGAGCCGGGCATAATCAAGGCAATGATCATAATGGAGGTGGGAAAAGAAGAGGTAAGTGATCCGGACAGGATCAATACCAGATTCCATGAGACGGTGAAATGCACCGGGACCATGGTCAAACAGCAGGATATCCTGTTCCGTC
This sequence comes from Desulfatiglandales bacterium, assembly GCA_030145585.1. Classification (GTDB taxonomy): domain Bacteria; phylum Desulfobacterota; class DSM-4660; order Desulfatiglandales; family HGW-15; genus JAQYVK01. Next base: position 5,056 of record JAQYVK010000567.1, read on the forward strand.
TCAACAAGATAACCGGAACTCATACGCTTGAGAGACGGATTCGGAGTACCCGTTCCGAGTAGAATAATACGCATATTATACTTTCCCTTTCCTTTTTTGGTCTTTTAACCTGTCCCAGTTGTCTTCCACGAATTTTTTACTATTTAGTAATTTTGTTGGAAGCCGGTGCTAGACACTCCCAGATGACGTTAACCAATTCCGGAAATCCTTTTCCCCTGCTGGTCGCATTTTAAGTGAGGATGATCCATGAAAACAGACCCCTTTACTGGATTTTCCGATACCAGACAGCAAGTTCCCGATCTTGGGCCTTGCTTGAAGATGTTGGTATTTCCATAAAAAGGCACCTCCTTTATAGATTATTTCGGATAGTTATATTAAATTGAAAATTTTAGAGATATAAATGAAATGGTAGAATAGGCATCTTTCTCCCTCCTGATAAATAGAAAAAGCTCCTAATTCCGTTTGGAAAAAGATGCTTTTAGTATTATTCACTCCATGGGTCCCTCTGTTGAGGTTTTTAGATACTATCTATAGATAAGAAGCCCAATATCATCAGGAATGTTTACTATTTGAAAATTAGGAAGAAAATGACCAAGAACTTTTTTAGTAGGTTTTGGAATTATGGTCAACTACATGTAAAAATAGAAAGTGTAATTTGTAAAGAGTGTGCTCTTCTTCTGCTCACTGCTTACCGCTTACCGCTTACCGCTTACCGCTTACCGCTTACCGCTTACCGCTTACCATCTCGTTTAGCAGGTTTTTTGATGAGAGTCAACTAATGGGATTCTTGTTCTTTGTTTTTGTGCTTTTTACTAAAAGTCTACTGGTGACTGTAAGAAATCGAGCTTCTACAGTCACCCCTTCAGGCTAAACACCTATAGAGGACGTCCCGCTTCATTACTTGAGTTAAAAAGCAGATATTAAAAGATAAGCAATTCAGAAACAAGCTGGCGGGGATAAAGAAAAAAATAAGCAAGAGCCAATAGGAGATTCACCCGCCATTCTTTTTGGAGGGTTTGTCCCCCTGAATTCAAGATGTGACCCCGACGATGT
>JAQYVK010000568.1 GCA_030145585.1 Desulfatiglandales bacterium
GAAACGAGGCCCTTCAAATTGTGTGGGAGAAGGTTGCATCTCCGGAGGATGTGGATAAGTCTTTGAAGTTGGGCTACAACCTGCCTATGGGTCCCCTTGAGCTTGGAGACTTGCTGGGTAGTTGGAAAAGGAGGGCCGAAATGGAAGAGGACATGATCGCCGCTCTCGGCCCTGAAAAGGGTCGCATCCACCCATTGATTCGTGCCATGGTTAGGGCCGGATACTATGGAGGCTCGGGGAACAAAGGCATCTATGATTTCTGGAAGGAGGTTTTATCCAAGTGGTAGAAAAAGATATCCGCTTTGACAGGATTCTCTATGAAAAGAAGGATCACGCCCTTTGGATTACTATCAACCGTCCTGAGAAGAAAAATGCCCAGGATGCCCAGACCCGAACTGAGATTGTTGAGGCGCTCCATCTGGGGTGTGATGATGATGACGTGTATGTGATGGTGATCACGGGCGCGGGTGATGATTTTTGCGCCGGCGGTGATGCGGCGAAATTTCCCCGGAACCCGGTGGAGTTCATGGAGATGATCGGGCTTCAGATCAAGGGAAAAAAAAGACCCATCGAGATCGCCCGGGAAATCCCGAAACCCATCATTGCCATGGTCAAGGGCCTCGCGTTGGGTGCGGGCATGGAACTGGCCATGGCCTGCGACATGATCGTTGCCTCCGAAGATGCCCGGTTCGGTCAGCCCGAGATCAGTCTGGGGCTCATTCCGGGTGGAGGCGGCACACAAATATTGCCCCGCCTGGTGGGCGAAAAGAAGGCCAAGGAACTGGTGATGACCGGCAAGATCATACCGGCCCAGGAGGCGTTCGAGATCGGTCTCATCAATCAAGTGGTCCCCGGCGAGACATTACAAAAAAGCGTAGAAGAGCTTGTCGGCAACCTTCTTAAAAAAAGCCCACTCATGTTGAAATTTGCCAAGATGGCCATCAACAAGACCCTTGAAACATCCCTATCTGTGGGATTGGCCTATGAATCGGACCTCTGCTCTATATGCTTCAGTACGGAAGATCTCAAGGAAGGGGCCAAGGCATTTTCGGAAAAACGAAAACCGGTTTTTAAAGGAAAATGAGAGGGGGGAACATGACAGCGGGGATTGTATCCTATGGGGCCTATGTCCCGATCTATCGTTTGAGCAGACAAGAGATGGCCAAAATGTGGGGTGGCGGGTACCGCAAGGGGGAAAAGGCGGTGGCCAATTCCGATGAGGACAGCCTAACCATGGGTGTTGCGGCGGCCAGGGATTGTTTGAAGGGGTTTGACAGTAAGACCGTCGATGGTCTCTATTTTGCCAGTGTTAGCGCCCCCTATAGAGAGAAGCAGTCAGCAAGCATCATTGCCGCTGCCCTCGATTTACGGCCGGATGCCTTTACGGCGGATTTTTGCAATTCCCTCGGTTCAGGGGCGAATGCGCTGAAGGCCGCGCAGGATGCGGTAAATGGGGGAAGGGCCAGGCGTGTTTTGGTGGTGGCCTCGGACTGTCGTCTGCCTCCGCCCAACTCTAACTTCGAACGGATGCTGGGTGATGGTGCAGCGGCGTTGCTCATTGGGAGCGACGACATTGCCGTCACCATCGAGGGACAATACGGCATATCCAGCGATTTTCTGGACATCTGGAAAAAGGACAGAAACGACACCTACATGAGGAGTTGGGAAGACCGGTTCATTCTGGACAAGGGGTATTTGGACCATGTGAAAAGGGTTGTTGATACCCTTCTTAAAAATCAGTCTCTCTCTCCAAAGGAGATCGCAAAGGCCGCATACTATGGTCCGGATCCCAGGAGTCATGGATCTTTGGGACGCAAACTGGGTCTTGGCCCGGACCAGATACAGGCCCCCATGTTTGACGAACTCGGCAACACAGGGACCCCGTTTTTTATGATGATCTTGGTGGCCGCACTTGAAAGTGCCGCCCCAGGGAACCTAATCCTGGCCGCCAGCTACGGCGATGGTTCCGATGCCTTCCTTCTGCGGGCGGGAGATAGCATCTCAAACATTCAAGATCGAAGAGGTATGAAACACCATCTTGAATCCAAGATGGCCCTGTCCGGTTACGGCAAATATTTGAGGTACAGGGACTTGATGGAGTGGGAAAAGACCCCCATGCCACCGGCCGAGTCCTCGGTCAATGTCTACTACAGGGAGGAAAAGGCCCTGATCAGGGGGTATGGTCATCGATGTCGGTCCTGTGGAAAGGTCCAGTTTCCACCCCAACGGCTCTGCATGTGGTGCCAGGACAAGGATCAATTTGATGATGTGAGAATCGTGGACAAAAAGGGAAAACTCTTTACCTACAGCATGGATGAGCGGGCGGTTTTTGCCCTGGACCTGCCGAACATCCTTGTCATCGCCGATCTGGAAGGCGGGGGTAGGATTTACAACCAGGCTACAGATCGGGATCCGGACAAGATAGAAGTGGGAATGGAGTTGGAGTTCACTTTCAGAAAATTTCACGAGGCATCGGGCTTCCATAACTATTCATGGAAACTCCAACCGGTGAGATGTTGAGGAGAGCAAGAAATGACCGAGCCCTTTAAAGATAAAGTTGCCATCATCGGCATGGGGTGCACCCCCTTTGGGGAACTCTGGGACAAGGATGTGGATGACTTGATGGTCGATGCCACTACCGAGGCCCTCGAGGATGCTGGAGTGGCGTTAAAAGACATCGAGGCCGTATGGGCCGGAACAGCCAATAGCGGGGTGAATGGAAGTGCCGCATCCGCTCCGCTGCAGCTTCAGTATGTGCCTGTAACCCGTGTCGAAAATGCCTGTGCCACCGGCATCGAGACCATTAGGAACGCAGCGCACGCCCTCGCTGCCGGGGTGTATGATATCGTCCTCGCCCTCGGCTTTGAAAAGTTGAAGGATCTGGGTTTTGCAGGGCTCCATCCCGGAAAACTTTCCGATAAGTTCCATCCCATTTATCCTGCCGGTGGCACCGGTCCGGGACGGTACGCCCTGGCCGCCACACGGTATTTCGAAAGGTATGGTCTCGGCCCAGTTGGTGGAAGGCGAACCATCGGAAGGTTGTCGGTAAAAAGCCATTACAGCGGAGCCCGCAATCCCAAGGCCCATCTCAAACGGGAGATCACCCTTGAACAGGTCCTGAAAGCCCCCATGATCGCATGGCCTCTAGGGTTGTATGACTGCTGCGGTGTAACGGATGGGGCTTCCGCAGCAATTCTCTGCCGGGCCGAGGACGTCAAGAAGTATGCGCCCCATCACAGGGATGATTACATCACCATCAAAGGGATGGGGGTTGCGGCCGGACCAGGCTGGGGCAAGAACAAAGAGGAATATGATTTTACCCACTGGACCGAAACCGTGTGGGCCGCAAAGCAGGCTTACGAGATGGCCGGGATTACGAATCCCAGAAAAGAGTTGGACATTGCAGAAATCCACGACTGTTTTTCAATCGCGGAGCTGATTGCCATGGAGAGCCTCGGGTTCTGTGAGCGGGGACGGGCCAAGCAAGAACTCATCGATATAGGCGCCACCATAGCCCCCCAGTTCCGAGAAGCAGTCATGAAGAAGTGGGACGCCACTGAAGAGGAGATAAAACAACTCCCGGACCCCGAGGACGTTCTGGTCGTCAACAACAGCGGTGGTCTAAAATCTTTCGGTCACCCTGTGGGCGGTAGCGGCGGTCGGGAGGTCTATGAAATCTACAAACAGATTCAAAGGAAGGTGGAGGAGCCCTCGAGGCAGCTTGATAACGTTAAGTTGGGCTTGGCCCATAACCAGGGCGGGCATCCCGGACGCTTTGTCTGTGGAATCATCATCGCGGGGGTTCCGGAAGAGAGGCTATAGCTTCATGACCAGTTATGACTACATTATTCTGGAAGAAGATTCCGGGGTTGCCACTATTACCCTCAATAACCCGGAGAGTCGCAACCCGTTGACTGATGAAACAAAGATGGAGATGATCTCCGCCCTGGACGCGATCGATAAGAATCCCGCACTCAGGGCCTTGGTCATTACCGGCAAAGGCAAGGCCTTTTGCGCGGGTGGCGACATAAAAAAGATTGGGAAGGTGCCCTCCGAAAAGGAAATCAGAGAGATCATGGGAAAATCCCAACAACTCCTAAAGAAACTTCTGGGTCTTGAAAAGCCTGTGATCGCCGCAGTAAATGGGGATGCCTTCGGTATGGGATGTAATCTTGCGCTTGCATCTGATTTTGTTCTTGCTTCAGAGAAGGCCCGGTTTTGCGAAGTTTTTGTGAAGCTGGGCATTACGCCCGATTTTGGGGCCCTCTATTTTCTACCCCGGCTGGTCGGACTCTGGAAGAGCAAGGAGATGGCTTATCTGGGTAATGTGGTGGATGCGATGGAGGCAGAAAAAATTGGCCTTATCACAAGGGTCGTGCCACTGGATACGCTCATGGATGAAGCGATGGGCCTTGCTAAAAAGTTGGCCCGCATGCCGACCCTGGCCATCGGAAGGGCAAAGAGGATCCTCAATCAAGCCTTCGATATGACACTCACGGAAGTATTGGAACAGGAGATAAAAAACCAAATC
>JAQYVK010000569.1 GCA_030145585.1 Desulfatiglandales bacterium
TTCAATATTCTCCGTCCAATGATTCAGGGCGAAGGACCTTCGCCGCCTTCGAGAGTTGTGTCCCAGAAACACAACACTAAGCGTTTGGTGAAAAGGATAACGCATCTCTCAGCTCAGGGAAAAGAACATGGCCGAATTGGGATTTAATGAGAGTGATTCGAATCAGATGAGAGAAAAGGGGATTTCTCAGGAAAAGGTCCTCTCCCAATTGGAACGGTTCAAAAAGGGATTTCCTTATTTCAGATTAAATCGCCCTTGCAGCCTGGATGACGGGATCCATATCCTTCAAAGTTCTGATATAGAGCCATTCATAAAAGTCCATTCGGAATCTGCTCAAGCGGGAAGGACAATGAAGTTTGTTCCTGCCTCAGGGGCAGCCAGTCGGATGTTCAAATCTCTATTGCAATTCTACCACCCTGATAAGTCAATCGATGTGACGCAATCTCAAAACGGATCTAAAAAGGAAGGTTCTGATTATCGGGCCTTTCTTCAGTGTATGAAAAATATCAAGCGATTTGCCTTCTATGATGCCTTGAAAACGGCCATGTCAAAGGATGGCCTGGATATCGAAGGCCTCCTGACCCGAGAGCAATACGAACCACTCCTTGCGTATATCCTGGCGGGAAAGGGACTGGATCTCATGGGTCTCCCGAAAGGGCTGATCCCTTTTCATCTTTATCCCGACCACACCCGAACGCCTTTTGAGGAACAGATGGCGGAGGGAGCGACCTATGCAAAAGACGGAAAGGGCGTGGTACATTTGCATTTTACGGTCTCGGCCGAACATAAAAACGCTATAAACGACTATCTCGATAAAATTCGAGACCGCTACGAAAGCGGGGGCGTAAAATATGACCTTGCCTTTTCTGTTCAAAAGCCCTCCACGGACACCATTGCGGCCGGTAAGGACGACAGGCCTTTCAGAGGGATGGACGGGAGGCTTCTATTCAGACCGGGTGGACATGGGGCATTGCTGGAAAATCTGAATGACCTCGGGGGGGATATCATTTTTATCAAAAATATCGACAACGTGGTCCCTGACAGGCTCAAACCGGAAACCATCCTAAACAAAAAGGTCCTGGGAGGTTATCTGGCGTTCATACAAAAAAAAGTCTTTGAATACCTGCATGTCCTCCTGGAAGAAGATGTGAATGTTCGAAAACTCGGGAACATCATGGAATTTGCAAGAGATAAGCTTTCTGTTTTCTTACCCGAGGCATTGGATCGGTGCCCTAAAGAGGAAAAAATCCATTATCTTGTGAAAAAGTTGAACAGGCCGCTGAGGGTATGTGGCATGGTTAGAAATGAAGGGGAACCAGGAGGGGGGCCTTTCTGGGTGGAAGGGGTGGATAAGACCTTATCCTGTCAGATTGTGGAGTCAAACCAGGTGGATATGACATCTGGTGAGCAGCGGGCCATCTGGGAATCTTCAACACACTTCAACCCGGTGGATCTCGTATGTGGGGTACGTGATTTTAAGGGAGAGCCATTTGACTTGTTGAATTTTACAGATCCTGATACCGGATTTATCTCGATTAAATCTCACGAAGGCAGAGAACTCAAAGCCCTCGAACTTCCCGGTCTCTGGAATGGGGCTATGGCGGATTGGAATACTATTTTTGTAGAGGTCCCCTTGAGTACCTTTAATCCGGTCAAAACAATACTCGATTTACTCCGGAAAGAACATCAACCGGATAAACTTTTGCCGAATAAGGAATGATTTTTTGAAAAAAGACCTGGGAAATTCAAACCGTTCACTCCTCTCTTACTTTGGTCTCACCATAAAAGGGTTTTGTATGGGGGCGGCCGATGTGGTTCCGGGGGTATCCGGGGGCACGATGGCCTTCATCCTGGGGATTTACGAAGAATTGCTGGAGTCCATCAGATCGTTTGATCTACAGTTCCTAAAGCTGCTGTCTCGTTTTCAAATCAAAGATGCCCTAAATCATACCTCTTGGCGATTTTTGACGGCGCTGTTCCTTGGTATCTTTTTGGCTATCTTTTCCCTGGCAAGAATTCTGAGCTGGCTTCTACAAGACCACCCTGTCCTCATATGGTCTTTCTTCTTCGGGCTGATCCTTGCCTCGGTCTATACTGTAGGGATGCATCTTCAGAAATGGACGCCGCCCGTCTTGGTCTGGATGTTTCTGGGGACCGTGGGAAGCTGGTTCCTTGTGGGATTGGTGCCCGTAAACACGCCCGAATCTCCATGGTTTATATTCATAAGCGGGGCCATCGCCATTTGCGCAATGATTCTTCCCGGTATATCCGGTTCATTCATCCTCGTGCTCTTGGGGAAATATGCATACCTCCTGGAGGCCGTAAACCGGAGGGACTTTATTCCCCTGATCCTGGCGGCGGCCGGGGCCGGCCTCGGACTCATAACGTTTGTTCGATGCCTCAATTGGCTTCTAAAAAGATACCGTGACCTGACCCTGGCGGTTTTGACCGGCTTCATGCTGGGGGCTCTCAGAAAAGTATGGCCCTGGAAAGAGACACTGGACACCATGACCGACAGTCATGGGAAAGTTCATATTATCTCCGAGGCCAACACACTGCCCATCCAATGGAATCTTGAGGTCACGCTGGCACTCTGTCTCGCGATCCTCGGTTTTCTAGTCGTCTTTCTCCTTAACCTCCGCGCCTCCAAGTAAAGAATCCCGAGAGCCCCCAATCCCTGGATGCGTAACGGCTTATTTCTAATAACTCTAATGAAATCAGGTGGTTTCATTGGATTTCATCTTTGTCCTTTCCCTTATCCCGTAAACTTTACACCTTATACCGGTTTTTCATATCCCCGTTTTTCATTTGACCCTTCGTCCCTTTAACTTTATATTGAGATCTTCTCAAAAATATCAACTTTTCAAGTGGAGGAAAGAACAATGAAAGAAACCAAAACGGTCCAATTCCAGGACCTGACATTTCGTGACAGCCATCAATCTCTTTTTGCTACCCGCATGCGGACAGAGGATATGATACCTATTGCCGCAGAGATGGATCAAGTCGGCTTTTGGGCCATGGAGGTTTGGGGAGGCGCAACCTTTGACACCATGCATCGTTTTCTGGATGAGGATCCATGGGAACGTCCCCGAACGCTCAAGAAATATATCAAGAAGACCCCGTTCTCCATGCTCTTACGGGGGCAGAATCTTGTGGGTTACCGGAATTATGCCGATGATGTGGTCCGGGCCTTTGTAGATAAATCCTGTGACGTAGGTATAGATATATTTCGGGTTTTCGATGCCCTCAACGACTTGCGAAACTTTGAGACCTCCGTGGAGGTGATCAAGAAAAACGGCAAGCATTTTCAGGGAGCGATTTGTTTCTCCCTGACCGAGCGGAAAATGGGGGGGCCTGTTTTCAATCTGGAATACTATTTGGACAAGGCCAAGAGGCTCGAAGACATGGGGGCGGACACGATATGTATCAAGGACATGGCCGGTATCATTTCACCCTACGATGCCTACAATCTGATCAAAGCCCTCAAAAAGACCGTGAATCTTCCCATCCATCTCCATACCCACTATACCTCTGGCATGGCCTCCATGTGTGCCTTAAAGGCCGTTGAAGCGGGGGTGGATATCCTGGATACTGTCCTGGCGCCTTTCGGTCTG
>JAQYVK010000570.1 GCA_030145585.1 Desulfatiglandales bacterium
GGGATGTGATAAAGGATGGCCTGTCCGTCAAGGAGGAGGTATCCTCTCTCAGGAAGCGTTTTCTGGAAATGCAATATTGCTTTAGTGGCACCGAATATGACGAGATTTTACAAAAGCTCTTTCAAGCCATTTTATGAAAGAACTTCCCAACCAGTGTTTGGAGTTTAATTCATGAAAAAGATCCTCTTCATTCTATTGATGTTTGTTTTGTTTAATAACCCTAACCCGACAAACCCATCCGATGACGATCCGTCCGTAGACCGTCATATGGAGAATGTCACCCAGCTCACATTCGAAGGGGACAATGGTGAGGCATATTTCAGCAAAGATGATACCAAGCTCATCTTCCAGTCCAACCGCGGAGGGGAATCGTGTGATAAGATCTGGGTCATGAATATTGACGGATCGGGCAAACAGAGGGTCAGTCCCGATCATGGCGCCCATACCTGCTCCTTTTTTTTCCCGGACGGTCGAAAGGTCTTGTTCGCTTCCACAAGTCACATGCCGGGTGATTGTCCGCCTAAACCGAAATTGCCTGGCGGTGCCCGTTACATGTGGCCCCTTTATGCCTATGATATCTACACGGCCAATGCAGATGGGAGCGACCTCAAGAGGATAACCAACAACCCGAAATATGATGCCGAACCTATCATCTCAGGAGACGGTAAAAAGATTGTATTCGGCTCTCAGCGGAAAGGGGATTTTGACATCTACATAATGAATGTGGATGGTTCCAATGTGAAGAGGTTGACTGACAGGGTTGGCTACGATGGCGGGCCATGGTTTTCGCCGGACGGAAAAAAGATCGTATGGCGAGCCTGGTATCCGCAAACTGAAAAAGAACGGGCCCAGTGGCGAGAATGCATGGATAAGGATTATATTCTTTCCTTTCCCCTTGACATCTGGGTCATGGATGCGGATGGTTCAGCAAAGAGACGGCTCACGGATAATGGCGCGACTAACTGGTCGCCTTCATGGCACCCTGATGGAAAGCGGATCATATTTTCCAGCAATATGGACGACTGGCGCAAAGCCCTGAAGACATTCGGCCATAACTTCGAACTTTATCTTATACATGTCGACGGTTCAGGCTTGGAACGGATCACTTATAATAACGTTTTTGACAGCTTTCCCATGTTTTCAAATGACGGGAAAAAGATCGCCTTCGCCGCTAATAGAAACCCGACAAAACCCCGGGCAACTGATATTTTCATTGCAGACTGGAATGAATCCGAATATCCTAGATAAGAGAGCGAGAGAATACCCCGGATCCGAGAGGGTTTTCCTTGATTTTGTTTAAGCACAATAAGTATTTTAGTTTTAATTTTTGCGCATTTTGTGGCAAAAAAATTAATCAAGAAAGACAACTCATAGAGATAACAAAATCCGAATACCGGATATCGAAATACGAAATGGTTCGACAAGCTCACCACCCTGAGCGGGCGGATGTTAAGGCTAATATTAACAACCGGCAGTCGAAGGGCAAAATCGAATTACCAAATTCTAATGACAAAAACAGGAACATGACCGGGAAGACGTCGAATCCTGATGTCGTTTTGGTCATTGAAACATTCGGATTTAGGATTTGTTTCGAGTTTCTGATTTCGAATTTCGAATTTCCGGACAAGCAGAAAATCAATAACTCAAAGGCCGACTTGGTTTTGGCTTGTTCGGCTTAGGGTATTAAACAACCATGATGAAACGTTCTTATTTCATAACTTTTATTCTGCTCACTATACTCTTTTTCCCCGCTTTATTAAATGCTCAGGACACGGTTCAGCATGACTTGAAGGTTTCCCTGTACCCGACTGAACAACGCTTACTCGTAGAAGACCGGATCAGGGTGCCGGAGAACCGGCCTGGGGGATTTCGCTTTCGTCTTCACAACGGCTTAAACCCTTTATCACTGACACCTGGTGTAACCCTTATAAGAGAAGGCGAGGAGAAGACATCCGTTCAGGTAGAGTCCTTCAGGCTCGTTCCTCCGCCCGGTGTAAAAACGTTTGTATTGAGATATGGCGGAAGAATCCATCACCCTTTGGAGACGTATGGCAAGGAGGTTGCCCGGGGTTTCAGACAGACGCCCGGTACGATATCAGAAGAGGGGGTCTTTCTGTCGGGAAGCTCCTTCTGGTATCCCAGGTTTGATGCAGAGTGGGTGAGCTTTGATCTCCAGGTAGAACTGCCTCTTGATTGGGATGCGGTGAGTCAGGGGGATCGGGTACACCATCTCAGAGAGAAAGATGTCACCAAGGTGCGATGGGAATCCCTCGTGCCACAGGATGAAATCTTTATGTTAGCGGCCCGGTTTACGGAATATAGCCGGCCCACCGGTCGGGTGAAGGCCATGGTTTTTTTGAGGTCACCGGATGAGCAGTTGGCCGGGAAGTACCTGGAGGCTACCGATCAATATATAAAAATGTACGAAAATCTCATCGGCCTATATCCGTACGGGAAGTTTGCGCTTGTGGAGAACTTCTGGGAGACAGGATTGGGAATGCCATCTTTTACCCTGTTGGGTCAGAAAGTTATCCGCTTCCCCTTCATTATCCATTCATCCTACCCTCACGAGATTCTTCACAACTGGTGGGGAAACAGCGTCTTCCCAGACTATGAAAAAGGCAACTGGTCGGAGGGTCTCACGGCCTATCTTTCCGATCATCTCATCCAGGA
>JAQYVK010000571.1 GCA_030145585.1 Desulfatiglandales bacterium
GAGTTAGGTGTTGGATTTGGGTTCTGATCACAAAAAAGGAAAAGAAAGTGTACCCTGATAAATACCCTCAAAAGGCCTTTACATTAAGGATCTGGTGTGAAAGCCTTATCGTGAAGAACACCGACCCACCACTATATTCCATACCTCAAGTAGACCCGGGGGGTTCGGACGAGACCGTTTGAAAGGGAGTGTTTGAAGCAGATGAGTACCAAACCCAAAAGAAAAATGGTCATTATTGCGAGTTATTTCTCAGGGGAGTCCTATGGGCTTTTAGGACCTCAGATAGCGGCCACCATTATCAAAGACAACACGCCTTATGAATGCATGACGATTGCCGTGACAAAAGAAGATGACAAGGTTCTTATCAAGAGGGCCCTGGCCGATTATTTTCTGAATGAAAGACCTCTCATTGGCTTTTCGACTCTGAGTGGCCGGGAAGACCTATTTGAATTCGCACTGGAATTCAAGAGCGAAGGCGCCGTCACGATCTTGGCCGGACCCCAAGCCGATGTGGACTACCTGGGGGAGAAGGATTGGAAAAAATATCCCCACAGATTTAAAGGGTTATTCAACCACTTCACTTACGCCCTGGGCGGACCTGCGGAACAGCTTGTCCATTTCCTGGAGACCTTGGATGATGAAGGATGGCGAAAAACGGACGGATTGCTTTATCCCGGGGAGAATGATCACATCATCCAAAACCCAAGATCGGCCTGGGAGGAGCCATACCTGAAAACTGTTGCGTGGGATAATCTCTACCGAATCGGTGAAGAGGGTTTGACACCCCTCAAGATTACCACCGGACAGGTCCTCCAACAGATCGGATGCCCCTATGCCGCCGGGAGCCGAGAAGCGGCCTTGGAATATCCTTCGTTCTTACCGGAAAAAGCGGGGCAACTGATCCATCTCCCTTTAAAAGGATGTAGTTTTTGTGATGTGGCCATTGATAAAGGTTTCTACGGGGCCCTATCCATGGAAACCGTCTTAAGTCAGATCCGTTCCCTGCCTGAAGCTGAAGATGGCCGAAAAATTCCTTTCGAGCTCATTAACGAAAATCCTCTTCCCAGTCTCCCCCACCTCTTACAAGAAATCAAGGATCAGGATATCCGGATATCGCAAATCAACCTAATTATGAGGGCAGACTGGTTCATCAAAGGAGAGAAGCGTTTGAGGGAGGCCTTGAAGCAGGCGGGAGCCTTGGGTGTCCGGATCCTGCTCACTTCCATAGGGTTTGAGTCCTTCGATGATAAGATCCTGTCCAATCTCAATAAGGGGGTCACGGTCGAAACAAACCTTGAGGCAATACGTCTTATGAGGCAGCTAAAGGAGGAATTCCCGGATTGCTGGGGGTACGAGAGCACCGAGGGCGCCATTCACGGTTTCATTCATCCTACCCCGTGGGATACGCCGGAAACAGAGATGAACACGCAGAGAACCATCGGGATGTATGCCCTTCCCAATGATGTCCTCCCGCCACATAGCACGCCCCTCATCATTCATCATGCGTCATTTCTGGGAGACTGGATCAGAAAGATAGAGCGAAGTGAGGGGATTCAATTTAAGAGATACGGGTCGGTCATCGGGTGGTGGCCGGAGGCTGTTCTCTAGATTCACCGGCCTTTCACGAATAGCAACATCACGTTACTCGACATTTTTATGAGTATTAAAAATATAATCGCGGATTGCAATCCCCATAGAGGGATCAACAAAGTCCCGGTTACAAGGGTGCCTATCGCAGCCCCCGCCAGGTCAGCCGTAAGGGCGCCGGGGGCAGAATCCCTCTCTTCCCCAATGATCTTGGTCGCTGCAGGGAATTGGTATCCACAAAAAAAAGCGAAAACAAAGCAGTAGGCCAGGAAATAGAATTGATGAAGCTCGCTCTTTACAAAGATGAGCCATATAAAAAAAATAAATAAGAGGAGCAATAGGATGATTTCGGAAAGAATAATATTCACCAAGCTCTTCACTTTTGTCTGATTTCCTATGATGGCACCGGGGAGCAGTCCCAACAAAAATACTGCTATAATCGCCCCTACTTTCAGGTAGATGGTCCCATAGACAACCTGAAAAATGAATATAACGAGCATCTCAACCCCCATGGTAGCTAACCCGGTGCTGAAAAGGATATATTCTTCTTTTTTTATGAACAGGAGATACAGAACCACGAAGCCTAGCATGATTGTGAGGAAGGCTTTTGGGAATGTGCCGTGCTTCATGAACCATCCCTGAAAAACGATGTTCATTATTCGCGGTTCAAAATCAGTGTTGATATATTCTTGTTCGTCCATGATCTCTTGTAACTTCTTGATCCGCTCCCCTGTAACATTGTCATGATAAAAACCTTCAATATAGGCAGTTTGAATAGATCTCCTGCTTAGCCTAGTCGGGATGTCTGCCCTCAACTCTCCATCGCGGCACAGGAAATAGGCCTTGGCCCCCGGCAGGACCAGGATGTTTTTGAAATGTAATCCGGCGGTGTTGAAGATAGTTGATAATTTCTTTTTGGTAACGTCACTGATGTAGTTGGGTGAATACTTCATGCTGAAGGAGAAGACCCCCCCGTCATTCAAAGCCTTTTTAGCATGAGAAAAGAATTCGCTGGTAAAAAACCTGTTGAGTTGGAAGGTGTCAGGATCGGGGAGGTCAAGAATGATCGCGTCATATTTTTTTTTAGTATTTTTAATATAACTTCGTCCATCGGCATTAATGATGGTGAATGTAGGATTTTTCTTAATAAAACCAAGTTCCCTTACCGCACTGCTCAAAAAGGGATCCAGCTCAACGTAATCCGTTTCTTTGGGATGATATTTTGATATCTCATCCTGGGTTTCACCAAGACCCCCTGATACCAGCAGGATCCGTTCTACCCTGTCCAACTGGCTCAGGGGATAGTGAATTTTCTCCTCGCTGTTAATAATATTGACATCAGAATAAAGGGGGATACCCGACTCCCAGAATGTGTGCTGAGGACCTTCCTTTGTGATTACAATTCTTCCGTAAGGGGATTCCATGTAACGAACAATATTCCCATACTGGACCGACAGAGTGGACAGTTCAAAGGGAGTATTAAGTAAAAAGAAATAGAAGATACAAGTCAATAAAATCGCGAACAAGGGCCCCAGAATGCTACGGGTGTTAATCAAGATCCATAGGGCAACCAGCACCAGCAGGCCGGAAGTGAATGCGATCGATTTGAATGGCTTCATCCAATAGACGAGGAAGAAGCTAAACAGTATGCCTCCAATTACATCCCCTATGTTGTCTGTGATGTATAGCTCCCCTGATGTAATGGGGAGATGATTGCCGTTCAGCACCGTTAGGGAGTACGGAAGGATAAATCCAACCAGGAGACAGTATGGTGTTGTCGTGGCCAAGATATAAAAAAAAATCTGATAGAATCCGGGAGAGAGTCCATGGATGAATATGGCCTCTCTGAAACCTCGGATGAAGACGAGTTGGAGCAAGGGCCAGAGCGCTATGAAGACGCAGAGAAAGGCGTACAGGACGAGGGAAGTTTTTTTTACAAATCGAGCCGACAGGCTTCCGATAGCTGTCAAGAACAGCCAGCAGAAAATAACAAGAGATATAGTGATTTCGTTACCGTGAAACTGGCTCAGGAATTCTCGGATGGTGATAAGCTGAACGGCAATAGAGGATATGCCTGTTCCTATAATGGACCAAATGATCAAACGCTTCACGTTATCATGAACCTACCTATACAGAGTATGTGCTGTTTTGTTGAAGGACAACTTCAACCGGACAGCAGGTTCTATTCCTCGAAGGCCTGGACCTGATAGGTCAAGACTTCAAGTTTTTCTTTTTCCCATTCATGGCCATCAAGGCCTGCCTTCAAGCAAAGATGGGTTAAAAATTCCTTTTTGTCGGGAAGCTGCTCCCATACCTGGGGGAGAAACGTAGACTGGTTATAACCTTTTTTTAAGATGACACCATCTGTACCCTGCCTCATTTTCTCTAAAAGGTCTTTTCTGTTTGAATAATCAAGGGGTTTAGGATCAGTCAAGATGCTGATCTCGATCTTGACCTTCTCCCATTCTTTTCCGGACAGTGGTCTGAAACGTGGATCACAAAATGCCGCGTTGATCGCATTGGCCTTGACTCCATCTAAGAGTGACTCTTGTGGAATAATATTACCAATACACCCTCTCAGGCCGTCATCGATGGTTAGGGTCACAAAGGTACCACGCTTTTCGGAAAATTTGTTCGAATCAAATGAATCGAACTCAACCTGAGCTTCCAGGTTGGAAATCTTCAGCTCAATGGTTTTTCTTGCGACAGAAAGTAAATATCTCCCCTCTTCTTCTGTCAATTGGCCAGTGTCTGTCATATCTCCCTCCTTCACGAGCAGCGGAGGTTTGGTGAATTTTGACTATTACCCTAATTGAGCGAAAGTCGAGGATGCCCCAGATCCGAGGCGTCCAAGGGCGAATGCCGTATGCTGCTGCTTCGCAGCAGCCGCCTACTGCGAGCCCTTGGCATGCGCTTGTGTACACAAGCGCCGGAGATGGGTGTATCCTGCTGTTCTGCTGAAAATCTTTTTCAGCCGAACAGCCGCTTTCCTCGAAGGTGAAGAATTCCGACCATAGGTCGGAATTCTTCTAATGAAAAAGCCTACTGGCTTTTTCACGTAATCAAAAGGGAGTGTTTTTTTAATATCCTATATTTCTCTGATAGAAGAGTCACAATAAATCTAAAAGGTCCATTAAACATATGGTGTTTAAGAATTTTTATAATAGTTCTCCCTTTTGTTTACGCTCAATTAGGGTATTATATCGTTTAAACGGACTGCCAGTCAACTCGAAACGGGATTCACTACATCCTATCGAGACCAGCAATCATATCCGTCTATTGGGGTTGTGGCGTGGCGGACTGCACACCATACAAGAGTTCAACAGGATTGAAATAGGGACCACTATAGTGTGGATTTTGAGAAGAAGTGCCGACCTTTTTCCGGGTTCTTTACTAAATACGAGATATGGGAAATATTTTTTCAGCTAAGGGAAGTTGTTTTGATTTGAGGCACCGCACTGAGGTAATGATGGATTCGACTTCATGGACCACTGTTTGAAGATCTTTGTTGAAGACAATATAATCATAACCCACACAAGCTTTGAGTTCGGTTTGGACCTTTTTAAGCCTCTCGCCTATGACGATCTTGTCATCCGTAGCCCGACCCCTAAGACGTTTTTCCAATTCCTCAAGGGATGGGGGTAGGACATAGATTAAAATGGCATCCATAAAATGTTTCTTGACATTTTCAGCGCCCAGGATGTCCAGATCCATGACCATATCAAGCCCCTGGTCCATCCGATCCTTCAGGCTGGCATAGGATGTTCCATAGAAATCATCGTAGACGGTTGCCCACTCCACGAAGGCCCCATCATCTATCATATGGCGAAATTTTTTCCTTTCCACAAAGTGATAATGAACGCCATCCACCTCTTTCCCTCGAGGCGGGCGGCTGGTATGGGAGATTGAATATCCCAAACCTTTCACCTTTTTGATGATTTGATTGATGATGGTGGATTTTCCCACACCGGACGGCCCGGAAATCACATAGAGTTGAGAGTGCATAACTATTCTTCGATATCTTCTTTGGTTAAAGTACAATCAGGGCTGAATCTCTGTGCGATCGTTTCCGATTGGATGGCCGATAAGATGACATGATTGCTATCCGTAACGATGACGGATCTTGTTTTCCTTCCCTGGGTTGCATCGACAAGCCTTCTTTCATCACGGGCCTCATCCCGAAGACGCTTTATGGGGGCTGCACTGGGAGAGATGATGGCAATGACTCTTCTTGATACAACTGAATTTCCAAAACCGATATTGACAAGCTTCTGACTCATGACCAGATCTCCTTTTATTCCACATTTTGGGCCTGTTCTCTTAATTTCTCCAGTTCCGCCTTGATTTCCACTGCCTTTGCCGAGATTGACGACTCCTGGGCTTTCGAACTCAAGGTGTTGACCTCCCGGTTGATTTCCTGAAGTAAAAAATCCAATCTACGGCCAATTGCATCTTCCATATCCATGTAATGACGAAATTGCTTTAAATGACTCGTGGCGCGAACGACCTCTTCTGTCATATCACATCTTTCTGAAAAAATCGCCACCTCCTGTATGAGCCGGGTTTCATCGATTTCGATGTCCGCCGACATGCGTTTTATTTTATCCTTCAACCTCTGTTCGTATCCATTACTCGCGAGGGGAGCTCTCTCCTTGATATCATTGAGATACGCCTCGATGAGCTGAAGTCTTTTGTGAAAGTCCTCTTCAATGGCCTGTCCTTCTTGAATCCTCATAGCATCGTAGGAATCCAGGGCAAGCTCCAACACGGCCCTAAGAGCGGGTCGCACCTCCTCAACGTCCACTTCCTCAGGTTTAACCATGATCACATCTCTCATTTGACAAAGAGACTCGAGGCTTATGTTTTCGTCCAGACCAAAGGTCTCTCCCAGTTGCTTGAATATTCTAAGATAAGTTTTGACAAGGGGCATGTTTAGTTCCAGGTCATATTCTACCTCCTCGCCTCCTTTTTCCAGTTGAATAAATACCTCGATGCGTCCTCTTTTCGTTCTAGAGGCAACCTGGGATCTGATTTCCTCTTCAAAACCTTGAAGGGACTTGGGGCTACGGACAATGATGTCCCTATAGCGATTGTTTACCGATTTTATCTCTACAGTAAAACTCGTGTCTTTTGATGTGTGTTCACCGCGCCCATAGGCGGTCATGCTTCTGATCAAGACGGCTCCTTTCTCGCTTCAGTTTTATGGTTGGCATCTATCTCGAATTGTTCCAGCCCCCGAATCTGCCTTTTATATCTTTCGCGAACCCCATTGAAATAATCGATGCTTTCGGGATCACCGTAATCTCTATAGGTCCAAGCCAAGGGGCTAAAACTTCCCCTTTGAAAAATTAAAGTCAGATCGGCAAAAATCCCTTTCGACAGATAGATTCGATGGGTATAATTTTTTCCTGTAGCCAGGACCAATCTTTCTAATGCAACATAACCGGGGTCTATATTTATTTTTCGTTTCCCACGTTGAGATTCCTTTTTTTCAAGGGTGTTTGTTTTCCATTTTATCTCAACAATATCCTGAGGTCTCACAAGGATTTTAAACGAAATAAACCGCCGGTGCAAGGGCCACCCCATTTCCTTTTCGTAATATTTGGTCCGGTCAAAAAAAAAGGCGGGGCTAATCCAGTCTGTAGGACCGAAAAGCCCTTCCATTTCAAGAATAACCCGATCAATCAGATCCGCATCGGCTGAAAAGAGGCTTGAGATCAGCTTTACATCCTCGGCTTCAGAAGGGTTACTCATGACCTCTGCCCACGCAGTGGTAATTAAACCCCCTTGTTTTCATCTTCTCCGGTTCGTATATATTCCTCATGTCAATAACGGTTGGTAACCGAAGACTTGCCTGCACCTTTTCCCAATCCGGGTACCTGAATTCGTTCCATTCCGTTATGATAACGAGGGCATCGGCGTCCTGGGCCGCCTCATATATATCTTTTACATAGTTCACTTCCTTTAAAATCTTTGCAGCGGACTCCATGCCGGCCGGATCATAAGCGGAAACAATCGCCCCTTTCTTTATGAGTGTCTCTATGATCCTCATGGCCGGAGAATCTCGGATATCGTCCGTATTGGGTTTAAAAGTCAAGCCCCATATTCCCAATCGTTTTCCCTTGAGATCACCCAGGACCTTCTCAATCTTGTCCACCATCAGCATCTGCTGTCGTTCATTTACTTCGATGACCGACTCAACAATTTTGAATCGGTACCCGTATGTTTCGGCTAATTTGACAATGGCCTTCGTATCTTTGGGGAAACAGGATCCCCCGTAGCCGGGACCTGGATGTAAAAATTTTCGGCTGATCCTTCCGTCTAGTCCCATCCCCCTGGCCACCTCATGGACGTCCGCACCGACAAGCTCACATATATTGGCCATTTCATTGATAAAAGATATCTTGGTAGCTAAAAATGCATTTGATGCGTATTTTATCATCTCTGCGGTTTCCACGTTGGTATTAAGAAATGGGATTTCGATACGATACAAAGGGGAATAGATATCTTTCATGATAGCGGCCGCCTGTTCGTTATCAGTTCCGATGACAACCCGATTTGGGCGTAAAAAATCCTCTATTGCTGAACCTTCTCTGAGAAACTCCGGGTTGGAAACCACATCAAATGGAATATCCTCCTCCTGGTTTTTCCGGATAATCTCCCTGATCTCTTTTCCGGTTCCTACCGGAACGGTACTCTTTGTGACAATTATCTTATACCCTGTCATAAGTTTTCCAATGGTTTCGGCCACCTGATAAACAAATTCCAAATTGGCCGATCCTGCACTATCGGAGGGTGTCCCCACTGCAATAAATACAGCGAGGCTTTTCTCTACTGCTTCATTCACATCTTGAGTGAAATTGAGGCGACCGGCGGATTGGTTCCTCTTAACCATCTCTTCCAAACCCGGTTCGTAGATAGGAATGTTGTTCTGTTGAAGAGAATCTATCTTTTGTTCGTCCTTGTCTACACATATGACATGGTTGCCGAATTCGGCAAAACAAGTACCCGTCACAAGTCCGACATACCCTACGCCCACAATACAGATGTTCATATTCTTCTTGCTCCCTTGCTCAAACCAAACGATTGTTGAGGACCTTATTCAGTTCCTCCGAACTTACGGTAGAAGTGCCCACTTCGCCGACAACGATTCCGGCAGCAAAATTGGAGATAATGGCGGCGGATTTTAAATCCATCCCGGAAGCCAAACCGAGACAGAGCGTGCTGATCACCGTGTCCCCGGCCCCCGTGACATCAAAAACTTGCCTCGCAACGGTTGGGATATGGCTTATGTCTCCCCCCTTTTCGAAGAGGGTCATGCCATCTTTACCTTGGGTAATAAGAACGGAACCGCAATTCAATTCTTGGATGATCTGTGTCCCGGCCTGAATCAGCGTTTCTTCATTCACAATTTCTACACTGCAGAAGGCACCTGCTTCGTGGTGGTTGGGCGTCATAAGGTCGATGGACTCATAATATCTGAAATTCTCTGTCTTGGGATCTACAGAGAGTATGATGTCCGACTTTTTGAGTAGTTTTCTTATTTCGCTCAGCAATTCCCCGGAAATGACGCCCTTACCATAATCTGCGACGATAACAGCATCCAAGGAATCCATCACCTCTCGGATAAAACCCAGGATCCTCTTCACGGAGTCGGGGCCAATCTCTTTTCTGCTTTCTTTGTCAAACCGAACCACTTGCTGGTTATGGGCGACCACTCTTGTTTTGATACTTGTCCGTCTGTCCTTCTCCGAAATAATACCATTTGTTGTCTGGCCCAAGCTTTGCAATCTCTCGACGATTTCCCGACCGGTTTGATCATCTCCGATCACGCCACAGAGAACTGATTTCCCCCCCAGAGAGCAAATGTTATTGATTACATTAGCCGCCCCACCGAGCATTTTTGTCTCTTCTTGAACTGCCACAACAGGTACGGGGGCCTCCGGGGAAATGCGAGAGACATCTCCCCAGATATATTCATCCAAGATAAT
>JAQYVK010000572.1 GCA_030145585.1 Desulfatiglandales bacterium
AGTGAAGGTATTCCCACTAAGGAGTCTTTACAGGAATTGGCGTTGGGTTACGTGAGCGAAGACTTTATAGAGAGGGGGATCTTGACTGATGATGAAGGGTCTCCTTCTAAAAAGGCTCCGGCGAAAAAAAAGAAGAAATAGCGTGTTTTTTTAAATCCCATATTTCACTGATAGAAGAGTTATATATATCTAGATCATCTCCGATTTAGTTGAAGGAATAATGTGGAGTTCATTTTCAAAAAGGTTGCTCAGATTAGAAGGATTCAAGGGGTCGAGGGGTCAAGGATTCGAGTGAAATACTATAGAATTACAGGTAGTTAAAATATTTATTGAAATATTATTAATCCTGTTTGGATTCGTACAGGATAACTGGAAAAGTCATAAAACAAGATCGATAAACTATTGTATTACTATTAAGAATAGGTGATGTTTAAAGCATTGATAAAATTGTTGCAAAACAGACACTTGAATCCTTGAATCCTCGGATCCTCTTCTCCAACTAATTGGGAGAAGAATCTAATATATCTAAAAATTTTGTGAAAGCCCCAGTGTTTGATATTTCTTAAAATAGTTCTCCATTTTGTTTACGCTCAATTAGGCTTTAACTTTCAAACCGTGAGTATTTCTGCATAAACAATGCAGAAATATAAACCCCATCATAAAAACAACAAACAACAAATGCCAAGGGGGAGGTCGTGAAAAGGGAACTGGAACTAAACGTCAATGACGAATTATGGGAAGTGAATGTCGAACCCCATAAGACCCTTTTAGAGGTTCTGCGTGAAGATATCGGTTTCACAGGGGCAAAGGAGGGGTGTGGTCTGGGTGCCTGCGGGACATGCACGGTTCTTGTTGAAGGTGCTCCGCTTCTTTCCTGTTTGACTCTCGCTCTCGAGGTTCAGCATAAACGCATCACCACCATTGAGGGTCTGGTAGAGGGCGGCCGACCGGACCCGGTACAGAAAGCATTCATCGAGCATGGCGCGATTCAGTGTGGATTTTGTACCCCGGGGAACATCTTATCCGCTAAGGCGCTTCTGGATCGAAATCCTCGTGCGTCAAGAGAAGAGATCGAGGAGGCACTCGCCGGAAATCTGTGCCGCTGCACGGGATATCAAAAAATCGTAGAAGCGGTGGAATCCCTGGTGGGATCCGAATAACCTTTTGGGCGTTATCAGATTGATTTTACTGTAAGGGATGATTGGAGGGAGAAGCAGGCGATGGGTTCAGAAACTTATTCCCAGGTCGGAAAGGCTCAACCCCAGATTGACGCTTTGGCCAAGGCAACAGGTCAGGCAAAATATACAGCGGATTTTAATTTGCCCCGGATGTTGGTCGGGAAACTGCTGGGGAGTCCTCACCCCCATGCGAGGGTGCTGAGTGTGGATGCCTCCAAGGCGATTGCGTTGAAGGGGGTCAAGGCCGTTGTGACGGGACGGGACGTTCTCGGGAAGAAATATGGGATGTTCAAGAGCCGCAGGGATGAAACCGGCCTGGCTCTCAAGGCCCGATACGTCGGGGATCCGGTGGCGGCGGTTGCGGCTGTGGATGAAGAAACGGCCCTCGAGGCTCTGGACCTCATATCCATAGAATACGACGTCCTGCCCGCTGTATTCGATCCGGAGGAAGCCATGAAGGAAGGGGCTCCGCAGCTTCATGATGAATATGAGCGGAACGTTGTGGCTGACACCCATTATGATTTTGGGGATGCGGATGCCGGTTTTAAGGAAAGCGATCACATCCGGGAGGATCACTTTTTCATGCAACCGAACAGTCATGGATGTATGGAGCCCCGGGGCGTTCTGGTGGATTATGATATTACAGGGAAGTTTACCATGTGGACCTCGACCCAGTCGCCCTTTCACGTGCGACGAGACACATCTCGAGCCTTGGGTATCCCCTTAAGTAAAGTGCGTATCATCAAACCCCATGTGGGGGGTGGATTCGGTGGCAAGATAGAAACGCATCCCATGCACATTGCGGCTGCTCTTCTGGCCATGAAGACAGCCCGACCCGTGCAGATCATTCTGAGCCGGGAGGAGGAAATCAGTATCACCCGCATTCGGGCAGCGATGCAGATCCACGTCAAGACCGGGGTCAGGAAGGATGGCGCCATCATGGCGCAGTATGTGAAGATCATCGCAGACAGCGGCGCCTATTCGAGCACCAGTATCATGATGATGTATAATGCAGGCTTATCTTGTATGATCCCCTACCGCATTCCAAATTTCAAATATGACGGCTATCAGGTCTACACCAACAAAGCGGTGTCAGGACCTTTTCGTGGTCATGGGGCCAATCAGCCCCGTTTCGCAGTTGAATCCCAGCTCGACATGATTGCTGAAGATATCAACATGGATCCTGCGGCACTGCGTTTACGCAATGCTTCGCAGACGGGAGACACCACCATCAGTGGGTTGAATTTTGTGAGCTGCGAATTGAGCCGGGCCATCGAAGAGAGTACAAAGAAAGCAGAATGGGACAAAAAAAGAGGACGTAAAGAGACCAACAGGGGTATCGGGATGGCCTGCGGGGGGTTTGTGTGCGGTGCCAGGGGCGCGGGTCATACGGCGTCCGGAACCAATATCCATGTGAATGAGGATGGGGGAGTCACGGTGTTGAGCGGGGCCTCTGACATCGGCCAGGGGTGCAATTCGATGATGGCCCAAATAACGGCCGAGGAACTGGGCATCCCGGTATCTGATGTCACGGTCATCGCCGCCGATACAGAAACCACACCCATAGATCCTGGAACATTCTCAAGCAGAGTGACCTTTTATTCAGGTAACGCTACGCTGATCGCCGCACGTCAGGTCAAAAGTCAGCTCGCAGAGATTGCAGCAACTCTGATGGAGGCGAGCGCAGATGACATCCTCTTTCGTGACAAAAAAGTCTTTGTCAAGGGTAGTCCGGATCGCTTTATCCCCTTTGGAGAGCTGGTCAAAAGGGCGGAAGGGTTCGGCCATGGGCGACTCATCATCGGTCAGGGGCAGTGGGCACCGACCAATACCCAGTTTCCGGACAGGAAAACCAAATGGGGCAATGTATCAGGCTCCTATAGTTTCTCTACCCAGATAGCAGAGGTAGAGGTGGACAGGGAGACGGGCCAGGTGAAGGTGCTCGATGTGACCATCGGGGATGACTGCGGGCAGGTCATCAATCCCATGAGTGTGGAAGGGCAGGCGGAAGGGTCTGTCTATATGGGAATCGGCCATGCATTTCTGGAACAGACTATATTCGGTGATAATGGTCAGATGATGAATCCGTCTTTTCTGGATTTCAAGATGGCCACGCCTCTGGAGTGTGCTCCCGCAACTATGGTTGAAGTGGGGAAGCCGGATCCCATCGGCCCCTATGGGGCCAAGGAGATCGGGGAGGGTCTTCTCATCACGTCCGTCCCGGCAATAGTCAATGCCATCTATGATGCCGTAGGCGTTCGGATTAAAGAGCTCCCTGTCACGCCGGAAAAGATCCTCGATGCACTGGAGAAAAAGGAAACGGAGGGCAAGTCATGATACGTCTGCCCAAAATGGATCATGCGGCCCCCTCCACATTGATTGACGCTTGCTCATTAATGCGCGAACAGGGTGAAAAGGCCAGACTACTGGGCGGAGGGACCGATTTGCTGGTGGCAAGCAAACTTCGGAACGTCAAGCCTTCCTTGGTCGTCAGTTTGGGAGGGATCCCTGAATTAAGGGGAATCCGGTTTGATGAAAAGGAGGGTCTCAGGATTGGCGCCATGACGACCCTGAACGAGCTGAGATACGATCCCAATGTGGTCGGACACTACCCCGCACTGGCAGAGGCCGCAGCCTCCGTCGGCACAACCCAACTTCAGTACATGGGAACCCTTGGGGGGAACCTCTGCCTGGACACCCGCTGCATGTATTACAATCAATCGGAGCCATGGCGGAAGTCGAGGGCGGTGTGTCTGAAAATGGGAGGGGATGTGTGCCACGTGGTCCCCAAAGCGAAAAAGTGTTACGCCGTCTTTTCCGGGGATATGGCACCAGCACTCATAGTTTATGAAGCCCAAGTCAAACTGGTCGATAGCGCCGGCCAGAGGACCGTCAATTTAAAGGACTTATATACTGGTGATGGGAAATCCCCGAATCAAATCAAACCGGGTGAAATCCTAAGTGACGTCACGATACCTCCTCCGGTTGAAAAGCAGGGAAGTACATATCTGAAGTATCGGGTGCGTGGGTCCATAGACTTTCCCCTGGCCGGGGTTGCCGTCCGTGTGACGTTAAAGGATAGCGGCATTTGTCAGGATTGCCGGATCGTCCTGAACGCGGTGTCTTTCGGGCCGGTTCCTGTGCCGGATGCAGAGAATGTATTGAAAGGGAGGGAACTCAAGGAAGACTTCATAGACCAAGCAGCGGAGCAGGCGACCAAAGCCGCACACCCTGTGGCAAATGCAATAGGTGCCACACCATCTTATCGCCGGAAAATGATCGGCATACTGACCCGGCGTGCCCTCATGTCCCTTGCCAATTAGTTTGATCTAGACCCACCCCTTATAGCGGTGGACCCGGAAAGGTTCTACCGTTCCGGCGAGAATAAAAAATACTTGTTAGCGGCAGAGTAAGGCATTTTTTGAACGTCCAACATCGAACATTGAACATCGAATGATGAACTCGCTTCGCTCGGCCATTTTATAAAAAATTGATATGCCTTATTCAAAATTCGACGTTGGACGTTGGATGTTCGACGTTCCTAGTCTTTTCGTTTTAACAGCAGCGTCCTTGACATAGATTAGTAATCTTGATAAGCGCATTGTTTTCACCCCCCTCCGGGGGGTTAACTGAGGCCTCCCGCTCTGCGGGAGGAGATTCACTAACTACCCCTTTATTGGGTAACTATTACCTGAATCTTGCACCAACTATCTACTACGGCTTGAAGCGCCCTGCCTTTAAAGCTCGTTTCATGATTTTGATCCTCACCATATGGGTAGTATGCCTGCGGGTCAAAATCACTCCAACTTCGCTTTAAACACACGGCTTTCGTCGCCTCGCTACGATAATTGGTGCAAGATTCAGGTATTAACTACTCTTTAATGGCAAAGAGTACCAGGTCTTCCAGGGCTTGTATCCCGCGTTTTTCATCTTTCTCAATATGAATATATTGATTCGGTCCCAGTTCAATCTCCTTTTCTCCACAGGTAAAAATTCCTTTGCCTTTTAGAATAAGAAAAAACACCGGATGGGCATCCTCATGCGGCATGATTTTTGTGCTTTTTCCAAGCGCGATACGTAAAATGGCGTAATGTTGTTTCTGTAGAAGCATAGCCCTAACAGGCGTGTCTTCTGAAAATTCTAAGTTGCTTAGTATATCCCCAGTATCCATTTTCATCACCTCCCTTGTCCTTGATATTGTTCTCAAATGTGAGAACTACTTGCTTGATGGGAGATTCATCATCTTTTCATGAATCCCATCCATAAGCTCATCTTTGTTTTGAACCATATAGATAACCAATTTGGATCCTATATAATTTGCTAAGGTCAATTTTCTATCACTTTCGGGACCGAGCTCCAACTGATACTGGATCATGCCATCGGAAAAATATAAACCCTTATACCCGAGTGTTTCGGTAAGAGGTGCCAAGCCTCGTTCTGTTTCCTCGAAGACCATATTGAGATTTTTCTTTTTGATCATAGGCTTTCTAATGGTAACCTCTATCAGGGCTCCTGTAAGTTCCCTGATTTCATCTTTTGAAACGACATGCTCTATCCTTAAGATTGACAAGCCTCCATCTTTTACAAAAAGGCGTGGAATAAAAAACATCACGACAATCATGGCGATAAGCATGATGACAACCATCGCAATAACCATCACAACCATTGAGTGTGTTTTTTTCATTTTCTCATCATCTCATCAAACAATTCCAATATGGTTTGGGTATAGGGTGGATCGTTTATGCCCGCATCCAGGGTGATGACCTTGATTTCAGGTTTTATATTTTTGACCAGGGCCTTGTGAAATGCCTTTAATCCGTCCGGCGTGAGGCAGCTTAGGGCTTTGCGAAAGGCGACACGGGATTGATGGGCTTCGGACATTTTTACATCCCGTTTAGGGGCGGGCAATTCCCCGATCCCGCCCATGGGAATCACCACGGCCGTAGGACCTGTGGACATGTTCAATTTTTTTGCCATCAATTGACCCACTGCAGCGATCTCCGACACGCTACTTGTGACGACCAGGAGTAATTCATTGTGCTGATGTCGGGGACGATCATTGTATTTGGCCGGGAACGGCCGGTCCTTTCCCCAGTGAAATGCTTCAAGGGCACCAGGGGAGACGATCTGGGGGATTCCCCTTTTTCCGGCTGCTTCAAGCCTGTGTTCCCCAGAGGTACAGACGCCTCCAGCCACTTGATTTACGAGTTCGACACCGGCAGAGAGGTCAAGACTCGCTTCGATAAGACCATCTGCAATGGCCTTCTCAAAGACCCTGCCGCTCATACCGGTCATATGGAAGACCGCTACTTCGTACCCTCGATCTTCAAGTGCGGGTTTTAGTTGGTTCATGTAAGTGCTGACCGTTCCACCGAGAGAGGTGACGCCTACCACCTTCCGTGTAAGCCTCACTTTTCGTTTGCACGTTTCGACTGCGCCTGAAATCGCCCCGGCCGCAGTCTCCAGGGACTTTTTGGCAAGGCTGTTGAGTCCCCACAGACCTGCTACCCAAGGGATGATCATCAAATCCTGCCCTCCAACCATATCAGGGGTTATGGCTGCAGAATGGGCGACTGTCGTGATGATCAGCTTGGGAACCCCTACCGGCAACACCTTGATCACCTGAAGGGAGAGGGCGGTTCCCATGGACCCCCCTAGCGCAACGACCCCATCCAATTCACGCCTTGATAACAGATCATTTAATATTTCAGAACCACCTTCGGCCATCTTTACCATGGCTGCATTGGGATCATTGAGGGCAACAATTTCCTCGAGGTTCGATCCGCATGCCTCCGCCACCTGCTCATGGCTCACATCAGGCGTGATTAAAGGCTTCCCAACGATGCCCACATCGATCACACAGGTCTTGTGGCCGTTTTCTTCAATGACGGTCTTCAGGTATTCTACCTGGTCCCCTTTGGTATCCAACGTGCCGATAATGGCAATCATTCCAGACATGGTTACCCCTTGGATAATATGGAAGCACGGGTTGATTAGTTAAATCTACAAACCATATGCCCAACTTATAATCCAGGCCAAGCAAAGCTCAAATGTCAAAATCCAAATGTCAAATGAAATCCAAAATCCCAATGTCAAAAAAAAGTAAACAGTGAACGGTGAACAGTGAACGGTGAACAGTAAGCGGTAAGCAGTTAAAAGTGAGTGGCCCCTACTCTTTACAGTTCACGGCTTACCACTTACCATTTTAGGTTTTGGCATTTGACATTCATTTGGAATTTGAGCTTTGACATTTGTCATTTTATTGCATTCTTGATCTTTTCGGTGTCACTACCAAACCATTGCTTTTCCCGGGTGGTTGTACTTGTAAATGACAAGAACCTATGCCTTTGGTTTCCATCCGCCTACCGGGGGTCGGTTGTTGGGGGGCGGGGGATTTTTCATGCCGACCCTAAAATGCTCTCCGGTAGCCTTGCGTTTCCAGCGCACCCGCTGCACCATTGGGTGCTTCAGTTTGATAGCGCCTTTCTCCCATAGCGGACATTCCATGGAACAACATCCGCAGTACCAGCACTCATCAGGATAAAGCACGAAGGGTGGTTTCCCTTTTTCAGGGTTGGGGTAAAGGACGTCCATGACACAGATATTCACACACCGGTTGCAACCATTACAGACAGCTTCGTCAAAGACCAACGGTTTGTTCGGCGTGACCAGGTTTGTGACCATGCGGGTTTTGTTGTTTCCGGTAACCATTATGTCCTCCTAATAAAGTGACGATATAACTTCGCTTCACGATTTGGTATTGTGGGCTTCATAGTTTTCTTTCAAATCACCCCAAAAATAGGGAGGCCTCTCGGCGACATCAATCCCGCCATCTGTCAGTTTCGTGATAATCCATTTTCGTTTGTCAGGGAGCTCCTCTTCCGGATAGTCCGACCTTTT
>JAQYVK010000573.1 GCA_030145585.1 Desulfatiglandales bacterium
GGACCATGAGGTAAAGCATAACAAGGAGCTTAACGACTTCGTTGAACAGGTGGGGAAGGATATAGGGGTTCATCTCGGCCACCTCTGGGGAGGGTGGGGGACCCCTGAGGAAGGTCATCTGAATGAACATGGTGTCCCTGCGATGTGTCTATGGAAGGCGGATGATCCAAACTACCATAGCGACAATGAGCATGTGGACAATATTGATTGGAACGGTGTGAAGGCTGTGGCTCAGGTGATCGGTGTGGCTGCCTGGCGGGTGGCCAACGACACGAACATTGTGTTCCCAAGATGATTGATTTAGATGAAACGACACCAAGGGAAATGGCTCATCTCATGCTAGTGTTTTAGAAAGGAAGATCTGAGAAGTACAATAAAATTTTTTAAAAGAGATTCACAAAAAGAAAGGAGAATGAAAATGGAAAATGTCGGTGCACCGGCGGTACCCATCAGGTGCCAGGATGTTGTTAAGAATTACAAGGAAATGCAAAAGACCGATTCACGCTATAGTTTCGAATACGGAACGGAGGCACTTCTAAATGTCTTTACATTACATGACTTTGCCTTGTTTCATGTCTTAGAGGAAGAATATGGCACAGAAAAGGCGGTCAATCTTTATGCCAAAATTTGGGAGAAACGAACTTATTTGGAATGGCCCGGGTTGTTGAAAGAGATCGGTCTAAAAGAAGGTGATCCGGTCACCATGGAAGACTTTATAAAAATCATGGAAATCTACTTTCAAACTTTTGGAAACCCCATATACCTTTCAGAAAAAAGCGACGAAAGGGTGACATTTCGGGTCACAGACTGCCCTTACACCACCCAGATCCTGTGGAACATGTTTTCGGCCGATGATAATCTTGCCTATAATGACAAGATACAGGTGCAGTGTAATACTGCGATCTTCGATACCATGCTAAAAATCGCCAAAATGGATAATGATTGGAACTTTGGCTTTCCCTCCCAGCTCTGCCGAACGGGGCAATATTGTGAATTCACCTTTGTAAAAAAGAGTTTCGAATAATAGTTACAGTAAAAAAATTCTAATAGTTGTTGAAAATAGAGGACATGGAGGAGTAAAACTCCTCCATGTCCAAGCTGACCCCCTGTCTTTTGACAAGTTCGAATAGAACAATTCATCATTCATTGGGCCGTCAGGTCCGGACTCTCCCCATTTTTCTGGCTTATCCACAAAGGTGATTTTTTAATGAAAAACAAAATTTGGAGGCAGGGAACATGATACTGATTGCGGGCGGGAGTGGTTTTTTCGGACTAACCACGGCTGGAAATTTGGCAGAAAAAGGAAAAGAGGTCCTGCTCGTTCAACGCCACGGTATTGAACCGCCTTCTTTTCTCAAACCTTACTGGGATAAAGAGGTCAAGCAAGCCAATGGTAATATTCTGGACTTATCTTTTCTCATAGGGATGGTAAAAAAATACTCTGTAGAAAGCATCATGCAGGCTGCTCATGGGAGCTATGGTCTAAGACTGGATCCCCGCAACCCGGGAGAGGCCCTACACCAGATGTTGGAAGTTCAGATCGTGGGTCTCATGAATTGCCTGGAGGCTGGTCGGTTGATGGGTCTCCGCCGCGTCACATTCACAAGCTCCGTGGATCTTTATAGAGGCAAGCCTAATGATTGTGAAGTATGGCATGAGGATGCACCCCTTCCGCCCTTGTCCTTTTCGGAGATCGGAAACAGCAAGCGCTCAATGGAGCAGATCAGCTTTCTCTACAACGCCAATTTCGGACTAAGTGTCGCTAGCTTGAGAATAGGGGCCGTCTATGGGCCGGAAGGCAATCCCATGGGAGTAAACCCGATGGTTGAGGACGCCTTGGAGGGTAATAAGACTGAGATCCCTAAGCTTGCGGCCAACAGGCGCACCCATCCGGTTTACACCAAGGACTGCGCCGAGGCCTCCTCTTTGATACACTTGGCCGATTCACTCGACCACTTTATATACAATGTGGCTGATGGGTCTCATCCAACCATGCAGGAGATCGCCGACACCGTCAAGGAGGTGATACCGACAGCTGACATAACATTAGGGCCGCCCGGGGAGGAGGTTGTGTTCCGTCCCCAGAGAATGGATCGCATGAAAGAAGAATTCGGATTCGTTCCCAAGACATTAAAGGAAGGGATATCAGATTATGTCGACTTTCTGAAAGATGGCAAATACTGATCCGAGTGATGCAATCTGTCAATTTAGATGATATATAAAGAACGAGCTCGATTGACAAATGGAAGGGAGCTGTTCCGAATTCAAACAAGGGAGGAGGCTACAATGCCAGAGAAAAGTCAAGAAAAAGAAATAAAACAACATAAATTTTCGACCGAGGAATTTAAAAGAAGATATGACAAGATTCGGGAGTTGATGCAGCTCCGGGATATCGATTGTTTGGTCATTACCGGGAATGACAGTTTTTACGGCTCTTACGCCGCGGACCTCGTCTATGTTACCGGCCAGGCTCCCATGATGGGAGGTTTCTTTGTATTTCCTTTAGAGGGAGAGCCTTTGACTTTTATAGCCGGCGGTGGTGGAGGGATAGGCCCGATTCCGGTTCAAATGGTCCCTTTCAAAAAAGGAAAAGGCGAAGGAAGGCGAATAAGGGACTGGGCAACAGGCATCGCAAACCAAATAAAGGAGCGGGGATTGGAACGGGGCAGAATTGGCATCTCTGACATGAGAGTCATGCCGGCCGGTGTTTACATGGACCTTCTGGAGTATTTGCCACACGCGAAGTTTATGCCTGCCGGGGATCTTCTTTTGGAGTGCAGACGTATCAAGAGTCCAGAGGAGCAGGAATTCGTTCGAAAGTCAGGGGAGGCTGCGGACCGGGGGATAGAGGCCATCATGAGCGCGGCACGTCCTGGCGTTACCGAACGGGAGCTCGTCAACGCCTGTGAATTTGCCATGATCGAAGCGGGAGCGGAGAGGGGGAATTTTATTATTCTCACTTCAGCACCTTGGAAAGAGAGAGACGGCTCAATGAGCATCCCTATGAGACCGGATCGAAAACTGAAAAAGGGAGACCTCATCCTGAATGAACTTTCACCAAACTATGGCGGCTACTATGTTCAACAGTGCGTCCCCATCTCTGTCGGTGTTGGTGAAAAGGATATGCCAAAATCTTTTAATGATCTTTTCGGCCTCCACAAAGAGATGTACGAACTTGCCCGTTCCGAACTGAAACCGGGACCCACTGTGACGGATATTGAGAAGAAGATAGCCGAGCTTGTCTCTTCACGAGGCAATTTTAGCAGGGCATTGGCGTTACAAGTGGGGGAACTCGCGGAATCTCACTTCAGGTTGAATTATGCAGAGATGAAGGCGGGTATGACATGGGTAAACCACCCCTGGACCGAACCTCCGGATGGGAAACCGGGCTTTAGGGGGCATTTTCTGGGAAATACGTTTATTGTAACCGAGGGAGAACCCGAGGTAACGAGCAGAATTAATTGTTTGGAATTGCATGTGGTATAGAGCAGAACAAGAGGACCTATTCAAATGGAAGATAAAGAAAGAAATAGTCAATTGCATGAACTCGTATGTCTCGCAATGGATAGCCTCGGGGTAGCTATATCAATCATCGACACGAAAGGAATTCTCCTTTATTACAATGAGGAATCGGCTAAGATTTTAGACCGAAAAACTGAATATATCGGGACGGATGTCCGCTCACACCACAAAAAGGAAGGGACCAATAAAAAATTTGACAAGATGCTTCAGGAGTTCTCTGCCGGGCGGACAGAGCCGTTCCATTACGAGGCCAAACCTTATGGAAAGGTCATTCTCGTGACGCTGACACCTATTATAAAAGATGGTCAGTTTGTCGGATGTGTTCAATCCGTGCGGCTTAAAGATGAAATGACACCAGATTAATAATCGGTCTCGATCTCATTCAGTCTATGTGCGGAAATTAAGGCCTGTGGGGGGGCTCCGACCTTTTTTCCTGTCAACCGCTGGCTCTCCACAATCTACGCGGGTCAAAACCATAAAGTACATTCTTCACCCCTTTTAATCCCAAGTGAATATGATTATATTGTCTTCTATGATCTTAGAATCTATTGGACTATGGGCGAAAACTGTGAGATATGAAACAATATTGACGAGAGAGATTGATAGTGATTATTGAATAGTAAGGAGGTGCATAATAATGAAAAGAACTATAGTCTTTTATATTTTAACTGCAGTTGTAGCGATTAATAAGATTGGTTCCAGTGCAGGAATGGCGCAGGAGAAGGGTAAAATCGT
>JAQYVK010000574.1 GCA_030145585.1 Desulfatiglandales bacterium
TTGCGTTAGGGCTAGGTAAGCGAAAAGGAAGAGGAATATGGACTTTAGCCTTTCTATGGAGCAAGAGATATTAAGAAATTCGGTCCGCCAATTTGCTGAAAATGAGATCCAGCCGGTGGCAAGGGAACTGGATGAGAAAGAAGAGTTCTCTTACGAGACCATGAAAAAAATGGGTGAGTTGGGGCTTTTCGGGATGTTTGTTTCGGAAGGGTATGGGGGACAGGCCATGGACTATGTCTCTTATATCATCGCTACGGAAGAGATCGCGAGAGTGGACGGCTCCCATGCAGCTACCGTGGCAGCCGGCAATTCTCTGGGGATCGGGCCTCTTTATTATTTCGGAAACGAAGAGCAGAAAAAGAAATACCTCCCTAAACTATGTACCGGTGAAACCCTTTGGGGGTTCGGG
This sequence comes from Desulfatiglandales bacterium, assembly GCA_030145585.1. Lineage (GTDB taxonomy): Bacteria > Desulfobacterota > DSM-4660 > Desulfatiglandales > HGW-15 > JAQYVK01. The sequence continues at coordinate 410 of JAQYVK010000574.1, forward strand.
CTGACAGAGCCAAACGCTGGATCCGATGCCGGAAACACACAAACGAATGCGGTCTTGGAGGGTGATGAGTGTATCATCAATGGGAGTAAAATTTTTATTACCAACGGCTCAACGGATATCACTAAAGGGGTAACGGCACTTTGCCGAACCGGCACGAGGGATGATGGGCGGCCTGAGCTCTCTTGTATTCTCATTGAAACGGGAACCCCCGGCTTTGAAGCGAGAGAGATGCATGGCAAGTTGATGTGGCGAGCATCCAACACGAGCGAGCTCTATTTTGACGACTGCCGGGTCCCCATGGAGAATCTTTTAGGACCAAGGGGCAATGGATTTTATCAAATGATGCAGACCCTGGACGGGGGCCGCCTGTCCATAGGGGCTATGGGCCTCGGTGGAGCCCAGGGTTGCTTTGATAAGGCCTTGAAATATAGCAATGAGAGGGTTCAATTCGGGAAACCCATTTCGAACTTCCAGGTGAATGCCTTCAAGTTAGCGGACATGAGTCTCGAAATTGAATGTGCCAGGCTCCTGCTTTACAAGGCCTGCTGGTTAAGGGACAATGACAAACCCTACACCAAAGAGGCAGCCATGGCCAAACTTCATTGTTCCGAAGTCATGTATCGATGTGCTAATCACGCGGTCCAACTCCATGGTGGTTATGGCTTGATGAAGGAGTATGATGTAGAGAGATTTTATCGCGATCAGAAACTCCTGGACATAGGGGAGGGGACCTCGGAGGTGCAGAGAATTGTCATTGCCAGGTTGATAGGGGGATTGTAAGAGAAGGATCCAAGGAATCCAGGATTCAAGGATTCAAGGGTAAGTATTAATGAACCCGCCATAATAACGGCGGATAAATATCGAACCCGCCACAAAAAATAGGCGGGTAAATTTCGAACAAGGCCTCTGGCTCGTAGAGCCTACGCCTCGGAGAGAATGTCGAATTATGAAGTTTTTTTACCTTCGGTATTTACCCGCCCATTTTTTGTGGCGGGTAAAATACACTCGAATCCTGGACCCCTCGGCCCCTCGACCCCTTGGACTAATGTTCTCCTGCCAGAACCAATTTCAAAATGGAGACGGTACATGAGCGACAGAATGAGTGGTAGAACTATATGTTAGACTACATTCTAGGCAAGGAGATTGCCTACTACGTAAAAGCACATCGGGGCCTGGTCATCTGCGCCCTGGTCCTTACGGCCTTTTCCTCCCTCTTTGTTGTCATACCCGCCTATCTTCTACAGCCTTTTATCGATGAAGGAATGAAGCTCGGCTCTGATGCGGTGACCTGGAAAGTCCCTTGGATCGCTTTTGAGACGGAGCCCGGTATCTCATGGCACCGCACCGAGCTTGTCCTAATGGAGGGGGTTTCACCCAATCGCCTTCTGATTTTCCTCACCCTTGTTGCGTTCTTGTCCATTCTCTTCAAATCCATCACCGTCTATCTCAGTGAATTGTCCGCAACCGCATTTTCCCAAAGGGCCATCAGGGCTCTGAGAATAGACCTTTTTAAAAAATTCATCTCCCTTCCCCTTCGGTTTTACCATAAACGAAAGGCCGGAGAGCTTATTTCCAGGTCCACCGCAGACTTGACCGTCATGCAGACCCATATCTCCAGCGTTCTCATCGGCCTGGTCCAGAACCCGCTGACGGCCTTCGCCTTTCTCATCTTTTTATTCTTCATGAATTATCGGCTTACACTACTTGTCTTTGTTGTGGTCCCTCTGATTGTGGGGCTCATCCGCCTATTCGGGAGAAAGGTTAAAAAACATTCCACAAAAGTACAGGACGCCTTATCCCAGGTGACATCCGCCTATCAGGAGAACCTGCTCCTCCTCAAAGTGGTTCAAGGTTTTTGTGCCGACGAAAAGGAAGAAAGAAAGTTCCGGTTGCTAACGGAGCAACTCTATAAGAAGGTGATGCACTGGAGCCGTTGGTTTTTAGGACTCGGTCCCATGATGGATTCCACGGTCTTCCTGGTTTTACCGGCCGTTCTGATCGTGGGTAAGATCTATTTCGAGCACTCTCTTGGGGAGATATTGTCCATGCTCTACGCCTTCTCAAGGGTCTATTCCCCCATCAAGAGTTTGGCCAGGGTGAATAATGAGCTTCGAACCCTTCAGGGCGCAACCGAACGGGTCTTTAGTATTTTGAAGACCGTCCCGGATATTCAGAACCGATCCGATGCGGTGATTTTACCAAGACACCACAAATCCATAGAATTTAAAAACGTGAACTTTGCCTATGAACCCGGGGTTCCGGTACTCCGGGACGTCTCTCTCAATATGGAGGCGGGGAAAATGTTTGCCTTCGTTGGTTCCACAGGGGCGGGTAAAAGCACGCTGTTGGATCTCATGTCTCGATTTTACGATGTCACAGATGGCAGCATCGCCATTGACGAGACGGACATCCGAGAGGTTACTTTGGAGTCTCTCCGCCGGCAGATCGCAATCGTCAGCCAGGAGGTTCTTCTTTTCCATGATACGATTGCGAACAACGTCAATTTTGCCGGTCCGGAAAAGAGTAGGGAAGAAATCATCGAAGCCACAAGGGCAGCTCATGCCCACGATTTTGTCATGGCCCTGCCTGATGGTTATGAGTCAATGGTCGGTGATCGAGGGACCCTATTGTCCGGGGGACAAAGACAGCGTATTGCCATAGCAAGGGCGATTCTGGCAGAGCCATCCATCCTGATCTTGGATGAAGCTGCGTCGGCACTGGATGCGGAGAGTGAAAGACTGGTTCAGGAAGCCATAGAAAAGTTGCGGGGGGGGAGAACGATCCTGGTCGTGGCCCATCGCTTGAGCACCATAAGAAAAGCAGATCGAATCTATGTCCTTGAAGAGGGAAAAGTCCTGGAATCAGGCACCCAAGAGGAGTTGATGGCCCTCAATGGCCGATTCCGACAACTACATGATATGCAGTTTCGACCTTAAACCGTTCAATATTTTAGCCACAGACCCACACAGACTTCCACGGACAGAAAGATAGCTTGCAGCTATATGGAGAACCGTATGACAAAAAATAAGCTAGCTTATTCTTTGTCATAGGTTTCTCAATATCTCCCAATGTGAAAACATTGGGAGGCCCCGTTTCACGGGGCGCTCAAGATATCCACCAGTCGTTGATCAAAGAGATCATGTCCATCCTGTCTAATTTTGTACTCTTCTGCGATGTCTGTGAGAGGTAAAAAGAACCAACCTTATGGAGCGACCGTGAAATAGCGACCCGGAGGACAATCCTACTTTTCTACCTTCCTGGTAATTTCTTCTATAGACAGACCGTCGATCCGGATCGATTTAAGCCTGGAACTCTTCCCTGAGATAATTTCAATATGACTCTTGGAGACACCAAGTTTTTTGGCAAGAAGTTCGATAAGGGCCTTGTTCGCCCTCCCTTCGACCGGGGGTGCGGTGACCTTCACTTTGAAATGATCCCCTTCACGACCCACGACCTGGTTTCTGGAAGATTTTGGCAGGAGTTTGATTCTGATTACAGTTTCGGTCCGAGCAGACATTTTTTTAGATCTGGGGATCATTTTTGTAGCGGTGGCTTGCAACTCTTGAGGAATAGATAAATGAATAAAAGGTGAACTGTATACGGTTTACGGTATAAGGTTCCCGGTCTAAGGTTCATGGTTTAAGGTATTTGGT
>JAQYVK010000575.1 GCA_030145585.1 Desulfatiglandales bacterium
TGTTTCTGGATATGTTGAAACCCTAACAGGACAAATCCTGCCAGGCTTAAAAATCCTATAAGTAATATGGCTTTCATGTCATGTCCTCCATTTCATACTTGCTTCGATACCGTCTGACAACTGGAATCCGGTTTCCCGGAATAGACGGTAACATAATTAAAATAAGCATTTTTTTTATAAATCCAAACTTGAGACAGCTAAAAAGCCGGAGTGACTCGTTCTTTGGGCGAGGATAAAAACCCAACACTCCATACGGATGAAAAACAAGTGGGTTATAGGCGTTTTTACTCTCCTTCGCCAGAATGCCCCGCCCCGGAGGGTGGGGAGAACCCTCGTGCTTTGCACGAGGCTGAATGGTTCCTTTTAAGTTCCCCTCCCTCGATGGGAGGTGCTGACTGTAGATGTATAATTTCTTACAGTCAGCCGGGGAGGGTGGAAAAAACGAGTATCACCCCCACCTTAATCCTCCCCCATCAAGGGGGAGGAGAGAGTTTAGTGGTTGAACGAGATGCCCCGTGCGGGAGCGCGGGGAGATTTAACTACCTGTTTAAGTCGATCTTTCCCGGCTTTCCTTACAAAAAACTTCTGTTTATAGTAAAGGTGCATGGCTTCGAATGTCATAGAATTAAAGGCTCCTCCTGGTGCAAGGCTTTCAGAAGAAAGAAGAAACAGTGAGGATTTAGCAACAGTCCGTTGACTCGATACCCGTTAAGATGTTATTTGAAACGAGATCCTATCAATTTTGAGGTCCGGCATGTCTGGGAACTCATCAAGGACACGGATGAGAGGAAAAGCATCCCATTCGAACGAAGGTGAAGAAGCCCCAAGCATTGGGCAGGGCTTCTTCTAAGCTTACTTTAAAGAAAGCCGAAAAAATCAGTTCAATATGTGGGTCAAGCCCCCAAAAGCCTCTATCTATTAATCTTCGTTCAAGGCAGGAGACGTTCAGGCTTATTTACAGATATGACTCCAATATCAGGGAGAATAAAGAAAGGAGTATTGAGACATGGAGAAGATCATTTGTGAAAAATTATATGATAATCAGGTTTGGAAGATTGTCCTGAATGATCCCAAAGGAAATGTGCTTGATTCAATCATGCTGAAAGACCTTCGGGAAATCTTGGATGAGGTGTCAAAAGAGAAGCAGTGTAAACTCTTGGTCTTTCAGGGTGCGGGAAAACATTTTTCATTTGGTGTGAGTGTCGAGGAACACACGGTAGAGTTGGCTCCCAAAATGTTGGCGGACTTTCACGGGCTTATTTTGACCCTGTCCGATTTATCCATACCGGTTTGTTCCCTGATTTCGGGACAATGTCTTGGGGGAGGTCTGGAAGTGGCGGCCCTTGCCCACTTTATTTTTGCTGATGAAAGCGCCCGCATGGGGCAACCCGAAATCAATCTTTCGGTCTTTGCGCCACCTGCATCCGTGATGCTTCCCTTGAAAATAGGACACGCTTATGCAGACGATCTCCTGCTCACCGGAAGGAGCATCAATGCCCATGAAGCCAGGCGCATGGGACTCGTGTCCGAAGTGTATGCCGACAAAGAAACCATGGAAGAAAAAGTGAATGAATGGATCGAACGACACATTATTCCAAAGAGCGCCATGGCTCTGAAGATGGCCACAAGAATCGCCAGAAAGCGGTTCAATGACAGATTGAAGGAAGATTTAAAGGCTTTCGAATCAGTCTATTTGAATGAGTTGATGAAGACCTCTGACGCTCAGGAGGGATTGAATTCATTTATGGAGGGTAGAAAGCCTGTCTGGAAAGATGAATAGCAAAATACCCTTGGGAAGTTCTGTAACTTGCTGAATTTAAAGTGATACTATTGGCATTATGTTTTCTGCCACCCATATGGAACAATGGAATGTTGGAATAATGGAATAATGGTCCATATAGATTTACTTCTGTTTTTGAAATAGAGGTTTATAAACCTTATGATTCCTTTTTGTTTTCCTACATTTATGAGGTTTCGAAACACCGTCTTTGTGATGGGTTTACCCGCTGGCAAGAAAGCTGGTGGTTTGAATAAATCATTATATTTTTCAAGAGGATGAAGTAGGATCCCAATATTCCATCAGTCCACTATTCCATTATTCCAATAGTGAGCGAAGCGAACTAGGTTCTTAAAGTGGCTGAAAATTTTGTCCTTTTAAAAAAAGGCCACCCCGTCTAGGCGGGGTGGCCTTTTTTTTGCATATTTTAACCGAAGACACTTATGGCTAAGTATTGATTTTTGTGGAATATTTGGCTTTTATAATATAGAATGATTACAGTTATTTAAAATCTATCTATACCTATGTGGATAGCAACCAGGTGACTGATTAAGAATGAATTTTAACTCTATACTGGCCAGTTTCATGCTTCTTCTCGGCGCGGGAGTGCTGGGTGCTAGTATTATGAGACTCAGTGCCCTCTCCAGCCGACTACCGAATGAAATCTCTGTTGAAAGATCTGAGAAAATAAATAAGATTTTTGCCATGCACAAGAGCTTCACGTTCTTGATTCTTCTCGGATATCTTGTGGTGGTATATGCGATCCTCTGGAAACTAGGAAACTTTAGTGACGTCGTCGTTGGGGTCATTTTTTTGTTCAATGCCATTTTTGTGTTTTTCAGTATTCTTCTCCAGCAGAGAACGATCAGGTTATTTCGTAAAAGCTATGGACGGGCGTTGGAAATCAGGGACGCGCTCAAGCGAGAACACTCGCAGCTCAAAAAGACGAGAGACATCCTCAAGCGAGAACGTTCACAGCTCATGGCCACCAATGAGCAGCTCAAACGAGAGATTGAAGATCGAAAACGGGCCGAGAGGGAGAAACAAAAGATTGCCACCAGGTTGCGACAAGCGCAGAAAATGGAATCCATCGGGACATTAGCGGGTGGGATTGCTCATGATTTCAATAACATCCTTTCAGCGATCATGGGTTACTCCGAGATGACGCTCTACAAACTTTCTGAGGATAGCGAGGCAAGGAGCAATCTGGAGCAGGTTTTACTGGCCAGTAATCGGGCAAGGGACCTGGTGAATCAGATCCTCGCCTTCAGCCGCCAGAGTGAACAGACGAGGAAACCGGTGCAGATAGGACCCTTGGTTAAGGAGACCCTAAAATTGATGAGGGCCTCATTGCCAACCACTATCAATATCATGGAGCAAATCAACGAGAAGGGTGCCCTCATTGAGGCCGACCCGACACAGATTCACCAGGTGCTCATGAATCTCTGTACCAACGCTTCCGATGCCATGCATGAGAAAGGGGGTGCGCTGAAGGTTGATCTGGATCGTCTCAATCTCTATGAAAAAGAAGCCGCCCTATTATATCCTGATCTCAATGCCGGCATATACGAAATGCTGTCCGTGAGTGATACCGGGGATGGTATGGATTCGGCCACGATTGAGCGAATATTTGATCCTTATTTTACCACCAAGAAGGCGGGTAAAGGGACCGGTATGGGGCTGGCCGTGGCCCACGGGATCGTTAAGAGTCACGGGGGGGTGATCAACGTCCACAGTGAGAAGGGCAAAGGGACGACTTTTCAAGTCCTCCTTCCCAGCATTGATGGTGTGGTAAAATCAGAAGCAGAGGAGCTCAAACCTCTTCCCAGGGGAGACGAGCGTATTCTTTATGTCGATGATGAAGCAACCCTGGTTGATCTCGGACAACAAATGCTGGAACACCTCGGGTATAAGGTTGAGGGAAAAACCAGCTCCATCGAGGCCTTGGACACATTTCGTGCTCACCCTGATGATTTTGATCTCATCCTGACTGACAAGACCATGCCCAATTTGACAGGGTTCGATTTGGGCAAGGAATGTAAGGAAATTAGGCCGGATATTCCCATCATTCTATGTACGGGATTCAGTGAATCCACCCTGTTGTTAAGGGCCGGGAGCATGGGTATCAGCGAGATCATCATGAAGCCTCTTTTAATGCGTGATTTAGCAGGGGCGATCCGAAAAGTGCTCGATGAATCATAGAAGAGCGGACGACATGAGGCCATTAGTTTGATCTAAACCCACCACTTCTAGCGGTGGACCCGGAAAGGTTCACCCGTTCCGGCGAGAAAAAAATACTCGTTGGCGGCAAATTAAAGCTTTTTTTGAACGTCCAACATCGAACATTGAACATCGAATGATGAACTCGCTTCGCTCGGCCATTTTATTAAAAAATTTAGCATGCCTTATTCAAAATTCGATGTTGGACGTTGGAT
>JAQYVK010000576.1 GCA_030145585.1 Desulfatiglandales bacterium
GAACCCCACTGGACGCTACTCCACCTCCTGAGAGAGTCCCTTGAACTCAGCGGAACAAAACCGGGATGTGGTGAGGGGGAATGCGGGGCATGTACGGTCCTTGTCAACAATAAGGCCGTAAATTCCTGCATATATCCTGTGATGGAGATTGTGGACGCGAGCGTTACGACCATAGAAGGGATGATCGGGTCTTCGGGTGAGCTTCATCCTATTCAAAAGGCCTTTGTCGAACTGGGCGCCGTTCAGTGCGGCTTTTGCACTCCAGGCATGATCATGTCTTCCAGGGCCCTGCTGGATGAAAACTCAAATCCAACAGAAGACGAAATACGCCATGGCCTCGCAGGGAACCTTTGTCGCTGCACCGGCTACACCCAGATTATTGAAGCGGTTGAGGCAGCAAGAGAATCCCTTCGCAAAAGTTAGATCTTGCAGGAAAAATCCTTTAGGGAATCAGAGGAGTTCATGGAAGAATTAAGATATGTAGGGAAAGATATTCCCAAACTGGATGCCGTTGATAAGGTGACAGGCAGGTCCATATATGTTCAGGATTTGAAAGTGCCCGGCATGCTCTATGGTAAAATCCTTCGCAGTAAACACCCCCACGCCAAAATTGTCCGGATCGATACCTCTAAAGCCAAAAGTCTCTCAGGTGTTCGAGCGGTCATCACTGCGAATGACACTCCGGAAATTCGTTTTGGATTCATGAAGGACCAGCCCGTATTAAAAAAAGGAAAAGTCCGATCATACCGTGACGAAATAGCAGCCGTGGCTGCTGTAGATCCTGAAACCGCTCAAGAAGCCCTCGATCTTATTGAGGTCGAATACGAACCTCTGCCCGGCGTATTTGATCCTGAAGCGGCAATGCTGGGGGATGCCCCACTGGTTCATGAGGAGAACAAGAGCAATATCATTAACCTGCCTTGGAAGTTAACATCGGGGGATGTGGACTCAGCGCGGGACAATTCGGCTTTTGTAGCAAAAGACCGTTATGAGCTGACGTGGGTCACCCATTGTTGTATGGGGACTGAGGGCATTATCGCTGATTTTGACATGCGAAACAAGCTGACGGTACATCGAAATACACAAGTCCCCTATCTTGCTCAGAAGGATTTTAACGATGCTTTGCAAGCGATGGGGCTGAAGGAAAGCAGATCCAGGGTCCTCAAAACAATAATAGGTGGTGGCTTTGGAAGCAAACTGGATACTTACGCTTTTGAATATATCGCTATACTCTTGGCCTTTGAGACTCGAAAGCCGGTCAAGATCCTCTGGAGCCGGGAGGAGGAATTTCGATATACATCCACACGTCAGCCGGCTATCGTTGATATCTCACAAGGATGTGACAAAGACGGGAAACTCACATTCAGAGATGTATCCATGATCCTTGATAACGGGGCGTACATATCCTGGGGGGCTACGACACCTTCAGTTATGATGATGCCCATATCATCTCTATACAAAGTTCATAACATACGCTACGAAGCCAAATGCGTCTATACGAATAATACATGGACACAGGCCATGCGCGGTTATGGAAATCCACAAGCAACATTCGCCATCGAGTCAAATTTGGATCAACTCGCAGAAGAAGTGGGTATCGATCCAATGGACATCAGGATGTTGAACTGTAATGAACCCGGAGAGATTACGCCACAACGATTCAGGATAACCTCATGCGGTCTAAAGGATTGTATGGAAGAAGTGGGTAAGAGGCTGGATTGGAAAGACCGCAAAAAAGAGGGACAAGTAGAGGGTCGGGGTGTCGGCATGGCTTCCCTGATTCATGTGGGAGGCGGTGCAAGGGTCTACAAGTCAGACGGTTGTGGCACGATTATAAAGGTCGATGATTTCGGGACCTTCAACGTCTTCACCGGTGCTACGGACATCGGGCAGGGGGCTGATACGGTTATCGCCCAGATTGTGGCGGAGACACTGGGGGTGATGCCGGAGGATGTAAACATCATTTCAAATGACACGGATATTTGCCCATGGGACGTCGGCGTGCATGCCAGCAGAACCACATATGTCGCGGGGAAATCAGCCCTTATGGCGGCTCAAAAGGTAAAGGAACAGGTTCTGGAAATTGCAGCAGGTTTCGTGAACAAAAAGAAGGACAAAGAAGGGAACATACAGGAGACCAAACTGGATGACAATCCCAATAATCTCTCCATCAAGGAACGGATGGTATTCTCCCGGAAGGACCCGGAAAAAAGTATTCCGATAAGTAAAATACTTCGAGGTGCTCACTTCAATAAGGGCGGTACCGTGGTCATGGCGGAGTATTTTTTTGACCCCAACACAGAAAACCTGGACAGGGAGTTCAAAGGAAACCAATCGGAGACCTACGCTTATGGGACTCACGGGGTTGAACTGGAAGTGGACAGAGAGACCGGGAAGGTGAAAATCCTCAAGTATATAGCGGCCCATGATGTAGGCCGGGCCATCAATCCAATGCTTTTAAAGGGGCAGATATATGGAGCGGCAGTTATGGGAGTAGGTTATGCATTGACTGAGCAACTCCACCTCGAAAAAGGGGAAGTCATGAACCCGAATTTCAGAGATTACAAGATCTTGTCGGCTAAAGATGCGATCCCCGTTGAGCCTGTGATTATTGAGACCATCGATAAAGATGGCCCTTTCGGTGCGAAAGGCATCGGCGAACCGGGATGTGTTCCTTCGGCTCCGGCTATTGCCAATGCCATCTACAATGCCATTGGGGTGAGAATCAAAGACCTGCCCATTACGCCAGAAAAGATCCTGGCGGCCCTAAAGAAAAAGAAGGAGGCGACATAGCCCGTGAGACTACCGGATTTTGAATATCTCGAACCAGAGTCCCTTGACGAAGCCCTAAACATGCTGGTCGAACATTCTGACCGAACCGCTATCCTCGCCGGGGGAACCGATCTCATCGACCGATTGAACAAACGGTTGGTGAATCCTGTCACCATGATGAGTCTGAAAAATCTGAGCGAATTAGACTATATCCGCAGGAAAAACGGCAAAGTATTGATCGGCTCGATGACGTCGCTGGTGTCTTTAATCGATTCCGAGGTGATCAACGAAAATTTCAAGGCCCTTGCACAGGCGGCGGCACTCATCGGTGCCCCAAGCATTCAGCACTTCAGGGGGACCATAGGGGGGAATCTCTGTTTGCAGACCAGGTGTCTGTACTACAACCAGTCTGCCATGTGGCGTTCCGGAAGAACGAGATGTCATAAAGATCATGGCGAGACGTGTTATGCCGAAGAGAACAGCGATCGTTGCAGGTCTGCCAACCAATCCGATGGGGCCTGTGCTTTGATGGCCCTGGGCGCAGAGATAGTTTTG
>JAQYVK010000577.1 GCA_030145585.1 Desulfatiglandales bacterium
TCCTCGTCGGCAGGTTTGGTTGAAGGGCCGATCTCTTCGTAGAGATATCGGGTTGCCAGTCCGGTTCCACCGATATATTTCTCTGCCCAACTATCGTTCAATGGTTCTTGTTCGATTGCCCCGCGTGTGAGGTCAACCCGGAGGATTTTCCCCATATATCCATTGCCCATATTTAATTCTCCTCTCTTGAAATGTTCCTGCAAGACAGAAATCCGTTTTTGGACGAGCGTGATTGTAGCTCTTATTTTAAAAAGATACAATATGCCTGAAAATAGTATCTGATTTCTAAACCGATACGACTCTATTTGATGAGGCCGAGCTCACGGTTGAGTGTTTCATAACGCGATGCATCCAGGACTTTTCCCTGCAATTCCGGTCCGTCGGCAGCGTATCGATGAGCCCTGAAAAGCATGGAGCAATAAATGTTCTTGAATGACAGGACAAAGGGGCTTATCCACTCCCAACAAACCTTGCTCTCCTTCGTCACTTCAAAAACGCGTCCACTTTGCCCTTCACAAATTAACGTGTTGCCGTTGGGCAGGCGCTCACAACCACCGATATGTCCGCTAAAAAAACTGAATACCACATGGGGGACATACTGCCAAACGATCTCGTCTGTTTTCATATCCACTTCAGTCACACGGGAGTGGGGAGTGACCGGGTGATGGGTCCCATTGTCGAATATCAGAACGTTACCTTCCGGGGTCATGGTCGCATCATGTTGGTGACTGATCAAATGATCTCCTCCCCATCGCCACAGGACTTCACCTTCCGGCCAGCTTATCATCATAACGAGGCTGATTTCGCGGAAACTCAAGAGGACTTTGCCCTCCGGAACATACTTGACGGAATTGCTGTGGGTCCACTCATAGGGAAATTCGTGAGGACACATCACATCCTTTTCCAGATCGCAGTGCTCCCAGGCGTTCCAGGAATGAATAACATCACCTGACGGAGATATCTCCAATATGGTGTCTGAGAGGTAACCGGACAAATCTCTGGGTCGCCCCCCCACGCCGAGACCGCTCAAAATAAACGCCATATGTTCGGGGTTACCCTTAATCAATTCTTCTCTATAGAGCGGCATACCCCCTTTGACCTGTTCGGCGACCTTCGGGTCACAAAGATTCCAGGTAATGACGATTGTGTTACCATTGGGAAGGCGGCACATGTCATGATGAAAGGACGGGTGCTCCCATCGCCAGACCTCGTTTCCATCCCAATCCATCTCTAAAAGGATATCTGCGTTGCCTGCAGCTTCATAGGCGCCCACTTCTGTTTCAACCATTTCCTGCCCGCGTGCCAGAAGATTTCCATTTGGCAATAGATGTCCGTAACCCGTTTGAAAGCCTTCAGCACTCCAGCCATGCACAATACGGCCTTCTTTGTCGAGAAGGTATGTATGATCACCCCCGATGGGGCTAATCAAGGTATATCCGTCTTCTGAGCTGGAATCTCGATGTGTAAGACCTGTCGGCCGAAATTCTGACCATCCCATTTGTGATCCTCCTTGTTAATTAGACTATTGGTTCTTCCGTAAAAAATTCCTCTTTATCCTTGTTGAAAGTGATAGCCTGAAACAGATTATCCCTTAAATACTCACTTTCTGCTCAAACCGAAAAGAAGGCAAATTCAAACATAACCAAAAAAGTTAGTCAATTAAAAAACATACTCTTATATAAATATTTTAAGGCGGCTCAGCCTAAATATGTTTTAAAATTTGTATATTTAATAACTATAACATATTAATATCTTTAATAATGTCTACATCAAGCCCCGCAAAACAATGCAGTGGGTTAAATATTTTCCTCTCATTATTTTTTCACATTACTTATATAATTATATATTTTTCAATTGACAAAGTTCTTACCGCATGTCATATGATGGGTAAATATTGCATCGGCCTTATGACGCCTCCCAGGGTATCGTGGTCAGATTGATATTTTCTCAGACAGGCAAGGGGTTTTTCTTTTTCCGGCCGCTGATATTGCCGCCGGGCTATAGATCTCCTAATTCCCGCCCCTCACACTGACATTGCCAAGGCTTTTGGTGCTGTTATAAGATGGATATTTAGGCGTGAAGAACTCCGACCCCAGGTCGGGGTTCTTCTAATGAAAAAGCCATTTTGGCTTTTTCATATAAGACAAGGAGCAAATACCAATGAGCTATGTTGAAGATTTGGTGGTTGCGATAGAGACCGCTGGTGTTAAAGTGGCCACCAGCGTCCCTGACAACTGGCTGGCGCCGGTCATCAAAAAACTGACCGATTCGAAATCCGTAACACACGCCCCCGCTGCGAGGGAAGAGGACGCACTGGGGATCTCTTGCGGCGCGGCCCTTTCCGGCGTGAGGACCCTTTGTCTCATGCAGAGTGCCGGCGCATTGAACACCGGTGGAACATTGGCTACACTCGGAATCGCCTATGGTGTCCCCCTGGTCATGATTATCACAGATCGGGGTCTCCTCGGGGATGCCACCATTGCCCACTTTGAGAAGGCCAGGGCCTTTAGACCCTTTCTGGAAGCGCTTGGAATACCTTTTTACGATCTGGCACCCGACTTCCTTAATAAGGACCAGATTGAACAGGCCTTTCTGATGGCAGAATCGGGCCAGAAACCGATAGCATTACTAATTACCAAGGAAACGTTGGGAGAATCGTGATGATTGAACGAGATCAGGCCTACGGCACGATAGCCGAATATTTAACCGACCAATTGATTGTGACCGGTATCGGTTCGCAGGCAGCCTCCCTGTTTAAGGCTAAAGACCGTCCGGAAAATCTCTATTTACGGGGTCCCATGGGACTCGCCCCCGCGGTGGGTCTAGGTGTGGCTTTGGCACATCCGGAGCGGAAGGTGATCGCCATCGAGGGGGATGGAAGCCTGCTCATGGCCCTGTCCAGCTTGGCTGCCGTTGCACATAATCGCCCCAAGAATTTTGTGCTTATCTGCATGGACAATGGGACGTATGAGGCAGGAGGCAAAGGGACGACCATTAATGCGGGTGGGACGGATTTCGTTAAGACAGTGCAGGGTCTTGGGATAACCCTGGCGGAATCAGTTGAAGATTTGGAAGCCCTCAAGCAAGCTACAAAGAGGCTCCTTGACAGCCAAGAATGCGCTTTCCTCCACGTTCGAATCGGCGCCAGAAAAGGCCCTTTCAGCCCACCCAAGCTGAGGCCCTATGAGATGAAGCAACAGTTTCTGTCGGCGCTGAGAAAGGCACCCTCGAGACCATAAAGAGGGAACTTAAGACTTGCAATAGTCCTAAAAAAGATGGAAGGCCAAAATCTGCTTTCAATACCTACCGGAGTGGTTGAAAACTGAACCTTCAGTTTTCGGGATTATACGCCTCGGTCCTCCCGCCGAATTCATTCTGAAGCCGTTCTAGAAGATCCTCATCGAGCGGGGGTAATGCCCCCACATCCATATTCTCCCGCACCTGGGCGGCGTTTTTCGCACCAACGATCACGCTCGAGACGGCCTTCGGCTCAAGAGAAAAGCGAACCGCCACTTGCGCCATAGAACGGTATGGGGGGCGGAGAGCATACGTTTCTAATTCGGCCACCCTTTCGAAAATTCGGGTCTGAGTATCTCCCGTCCAACGTTTTCGATGGTCTGCTTTAATGATCTCACCGGGCCGATACTTCCCACTCAAAAACCCACTTTCAATAGAGGTCCGGGCAACAATTCCAACGCCTTGCTTATAAGCATAGTCAAATATTTCCCCAATTCTTTGACGGAGTATACTGTAAACCACCTGGATCACATCCACCCTCCCCGAATCTATGTACTGACGGCAGAGATCAACTGTTTCAGTTGTGACGGCAGAGCCTTTGATAGATGCACCGATCGCCCTGATTTTCCCTTCTTTTTTCAATATTTCCATCTCATCAAGGGCACGATTCATAACTTCCGGATCCTCAGGCGGCATATGAAGATAGTAGAGTTCAACATGATCGGTTTCGAGTACGCGAAGCGATTCCTCCAGCTCCGAACGTATTTCAGGAATCGTTTCCATAGTTTCTCCCATAAAAGTCTTGCTCGCGAGTACGACTCTTTCCCGAAGTTTTCCACCACCAATCACCTTTCCAAGGATGGCTTCGCTTTGACCATATCTGCGGGCCGTATCAATAAAATTACCCCCCGCATCCAGGTAGGCTTCGATACTTTGAACGGCCCTCCTTTCCTCCACCGGCCCATAACCGGTTCCTCCTATAGGCCAGGCACCAAAACCAAGCTCTGAAATGTCCATCCCGGTACGACCAAGTGGTCTTTTTTTGGGCGCATCCATATGATAAGCCTCCTCTTTATAATTATATAAGTTATAATTAAAACAGTTTTGATTCCATGTCAAATTATTTAGCTTTGTGCTCACCAAACCCCGCCTTGTGATCACACGTCAGCATATTTCAGATTTAAATATATCTATAACTATTTGTTTTTATTATCTTTTTTAATGCATTAAATCCCCCTTAAAAATATCGTGCGATTCTCAGTCCGAAATATAGCCATAAAGTATAAAATAATATAATTATATAATTTTAGCTTGACAACTATTTCTAATATGTATATGGGTAGAATCGGATGGAGGCAACAGTCTATTCTTTGAATCAATGGATTTCATAGAAATTTCCATATTACCAGAGAGATCATATCGGGACATGCCCACCAAGAGCAATAAACCAATTCACGAGGTCAAAAGGATATGAGGCCTTGTGACAGCGTAACTTCAAGACACGGGTGGAACTATAAAAGCAAGCAAATAAGAAATAGCGTGGAGGAAAAATCATCATGAATTCCCAGCAACAAAGTGATTTCCCTGAAAGGCCAATAACCCTTATCGTAGGTTTTCCTCCTGGAGGTTCGCTGGATCTGACGGCACAACCACTGGCGGAGGCTCTCAAAGAATATCTGCCCCAACAGGTGGTTGTGGTTCATCGACCGGGCAACTCCGGTACAATAGGCATGACGGAATTGCTAACAGCCCCTTCGGACGGATATATCCTGGGCATGGGTGCCATGGGGCTTTTGACCATACAGCCGCATATTCGTGACCTCCCCTATAAAAAACCCGAGGATTACACCCCGATTCTTAACCTGGTAAACAATCCGGTCGGTTTGGCCGTACGAAGTGAGGCACCATGGCACACCGTGGAGGATTTCGTGGCGGATGCCAAAGCCAATCCGGGCAAGATTCAAGTGGCGGATCTGGGCATGGGTTCTGCCTTACATCTTGCAACGGAGCAGTTGAATGAGACGGCTCGGATTGAGCTTGTTCCCTCTCATCTGAGCGGATCTCCCGAGTGTGTCGAGGC
>JAQYVK010000578.1 GCA_030145585.1 Desulfatiglandales bacterium
GCAGGGACACCATGTTCATTCAGATGACCTTCCTCAGGGGTCCCCCACCCTCCCCAGAGGTGGCCGAGATGAACCCCTATATCCTTCCCCACCTGTTCAACGAAGTCGTTAAGCTCCTTGTTATGCTTTACCTCATGGTCCGGCTGGTCAGGATAGGACCCGCCGTCCACGATGCGTGGCGGTCCTCCAACCCCGACCATATCTATATTGAACCCGGCGACTGCATCCAATAGCGTGCCGTCTTTCTCTCGGTTGACAATATACTGCACCATACCATCGGAGATACCTTCTTCAGATCCGGTAGAAATAAATTCTATGGTCCGTTTCGGCGCTTGGAGTTTGCCCATTATTTCAGCAAGCATCATGATAGCGACCGTTCCGGTCCCGTTGTCATTGGCGCCGCTGCACGCACCGTCGTCACGGTGTGCATGGATTAAGACTCTCTCCTGAGGTTTTTCCGAGCCGGGGATAAAGGCCCGAACATTGGTCCCGTCGCGGGGCTCGGTGAGGCAGTCCACGGATATTTCCGCTTTTACACCACCACAACCCACGGCGTAGAGCAACTCCATAGCATCGGTGCTTCCTATGGTCACGCAAGGAACACTCTCCTCTTTAGCAGGGTACTCATTTTGCCACCCCCCACTGTGATCCCAACGCCCAAAGGAGTGGGATGGTGTAAAGGCCGGGGGACTTCCATTGCAGATAACGAAGGCCACCGCCCCGTGTCGCTTTGCCCTTGTACTAAAGGTTCCGAGCCAGAAGAGCGGATCTGCAGAGCTGGCCTGGGCCAGGACGATTTTACCTTTTGCGTCCACGGCTGCGAACTCCTCTTCTGTACCTTTGCCGGCAAACACAATCTCTCCCGATACACCGTCTTCAGATGTTGGGTAGGAATAGTAGGCGGCTCGCGAGGGTAATTCTCGACCTAGAGGGGGACCTATCTTGAAGGTCGTACTTCGATAATCCCAGGACAACGTGTTGAAACGGTCCATTTCCGTCTTTAATCCTTGGGTCGTAAAATGTTTCGACACCCATTCAATTGCCTTGCCGTCACCCTCGGTCCCTGACATCCGGCTGCCGATATCTTGTGACAAATATCGATCCCATTCGTACATTTTCCAAGGATCCACCCCCTCTAAGATATTCTTCTCTTCTCGGGTTGCCATGCAAGTCCCTCCTCAACAGTTACTAATAAGAGCATCAAACATTAGACAGGATTACAGGATGAACAAGATTTTTTTGCCTTTCCAGCCTCCGGCCCCACCTCTAGCTGGAGGCCTGAATGGCAAAAAGCTTCATCTCTTTTCTAAGGAACGGCGTTTGAGACTATGAAATGTCTGTGAAGGATTAAGCATTTGTTTTTACTCTGTCCATTCTCGCGCTGAAAGCGCGATTGCGTTTTCGTGGCTTCATCCGGAAGCCGCGAAAGGAATAAACCGTGTCAATCCTGTTAATCCTGTCGGAAAATATTTTTGATCTATGTCTTGATAATTATGAACCCATTAGCATCAAAGGTAGTCGCCTTATTTTCTCTTTTCGAATCTTACGCGACACACATCATCTCCACAGCATATAAACTTGTCCATGGTAAACGAATATTTGTTAAAAACGCCCATGGCCTTCAGGATCGCTTCGTAATAATTTGTGGAGACTGCGGCCTCACACTTGAGTGTCATAGACCGGCCTACATCTTCCCCTAGGAGTTCTTTCATATTATCCCAGTAAGGGCAGGCCTGTATTTCTGCTTCATGAATATCGGCGCTGTGCTGGGTTACTTTGTAGGGGCAAGCGATGGTTTCCCAGTATAGTTTCGAAAGCTCGCCAATTTTGTCCATATCCACATCGTCTGGTCCGGAAATCCCCACCACTTTCTTCACTTCGTCGAGTTCTGCCAGTGCGAATTTTTCCCACAGGCCCATATACATAGGGTAACCGTCCTTGGTCCCGATATGATGCTCCAGTTTCGTGTAGATGTTAAAATCCAATAAGGCAAAGAGCCTCACCCAATTGAGGATGGATTCATTGACATCTTTACCTGAACCCTTTATTGCCTCATGCTCTGCATCCGACAAAATCTGAGAAAGGGTTTCCCCCATTTTCCCGGCATCTATTGGCTCTGCCAGACCCACTTTTTCTTTTATGGCAGCCGGGGCTTTCTCCGCCACATTGGTCCAGATATCCTGCAAGAGTTTATCCTTCGTTCCCTGATCGATTCCCGATAGGGCCTCGAGCAGATTGGAGTAATGAAATGCCAGTCCCTGAGACCAGATAAAGACGTCTTGCTCCACTTGATGTCCGACCTCTCCAAGGCTTTCAAACAGGCTTCGAGCCCCTTCGGATTTTTCTTGTGTTGCTTCCATGGTTTCCTCCTTTGATCTGTTAAGTTCCTAAAAAATGTTTGTTCTTCTCCAAACTAGTTGGAGAAGAGGGTCCAAGAACTTAAAAAAAGAACCGCAGAATATCGAACAAGGAATTAAACCCGCCACAAAAAATAGGGGGGAAAATATCGAAGGGGGGTAAACTTCATAATTCGACATTCCTTGTTCGAAATTCGATATTCGCTTTTAATTCCCTCGACCCCTTGACTCCTTGAATCCTCGAACCCTCTGGGATCATACCTACTCAATTCGAGATAACTGAATTATTGGGCCTTAAATAACACCCACTAATCGGGAGATGATCCAAAATAATTTACTTTCGCAAAACCTTTCCCGGACGAAGGTTTTTAAGGCTTCCACCTTCCAATAAGGGCTGACCATTGATGATGACGCACTCGATGCCCTCGGCGAATTGTCTTGGATCCTCAAATGTGGCCCGGTCTTTGATCCTATCCGGATCAAAAAGCACCAAGTCAGCGATATACCCCTCCCCAATGATCCCTCGGTCCCGAATTCCCAATCGACTGGCCGGAAAAGAGGTCATGCGCCTGATGGCGTCCTCGAGAGTCAACAATTTTTCTTCTCTTACATATTTCCCCAGAATACGAGGGTATGTGCCGTATGCGGCAGGGTGGGGCTTACCCCGACCGATATCAATGGCATCCGTGGCATACCCGCCCAGCGGGTGTTTAATAATCGCCTTGATGGGTTCCTCGTTGTCGCGATCCCCGGATACCCCAAAGATCAATTGACTGATGGCGCCTTCTTCCTCGACCAAGAGGTCGGTGATCGCATCGAAGGGAGATTTATTCAACTCCTGACCCAGTTGGGCCAGATGTATCCCCTCCCACTTCTTGTTTTTATCGCTCGGGATGTATCCGATATAGATATTTTCCCACCCGGTCGCCTTCACCAGGTTATGGGGCCAAGAACCCAACTCCCATGTTGGCCACTTGGGAACCAGGTTCTCGATGTCATTTTCAATCTTCTTCCGTGTTTCAGGGTCCTGCACCCTTTTCACAAACTGAGGCCATCCGCCATCCAAAGCCCATGGAGGATAGATAGCAACCATCATGGTCATGGCTGCCGTATAGGGGAACATATCAAAACTTATGTCGACTCCCCGTTGCCTTGCCTCTTCGTCCATGCTCAATGTAATTTCGATTTTGTCCCAGTTCTCTGCTCCAAAGGCCTCATAGTGGGATCTATGAACCCTGCATCCTGCTTTCTCGCCCACGGTGATGACCTCTTGCTCCGCATCGATGTCTGTTTCGCTGGAACCCCTGATATGGGTTGTATAGATCCGAGAATATTCGGCCACGACTTTTCCGAGTTCCATGAGCTCATTTGTATCGGCGAACATGCCGGGGGCATATATGAGTCCGCTCGACAACCCGAAGGATCCCTGCTCGAACGTCTGCCTCAGCAAATCCTGCATTTTGCTGATTTCCTCGGGTGAAGATACCCCTGCATCAAAACCCTTTAGATAAGCGCGTATGGCACCATGCCCCGTCAGACTGCCGACATTGACGATCGGTGAATTTTTTTCTACGAGATCCAGGTATTCCGCCATGGTGTTCCATTCCCATGGAACCTTATCTGGGGTCATCCACCCGACGCTGGCTTCCATGATGGGTTTTATCTCATCCATTATGGGGGATATACTGATCCCACAATTCCCGATGATCTCCGTCGTTATTCCCTGGCGGATCCTTCCTTCAATCAACTCAGGCTGCCTGTCACCAAGGAAAATCAACTCAGCATGGGAATGCATATCTATGAACCCAGGCGCCAGTATCATCTTGTTCCCATCGATTGTTTTTTCCGCGTCTTTCGTCTCTACCTTTCCAATATGAACAATCTTATCTCCTTTGATTCCCACATCCCCATAGGTCCATGGGTTACCCAGCCCATCCATTATCCTTACATTTTTGATCACCAAAGAGTACATGGCTATCTCCTTTTAGTTATGACAAAAAATACCCTTCCTCATCATGCCAAGATTTTGGCGTTTTAAAAAT
>JAQYVK010000579.1 GCA_030145585.1 Desulfatiglandales bacterium
GAAAAGACCATTTTAGATTATCAACCCGATCTTAGCCCGGACACCTACCGCATCCTGTCTTGGGGGCCCACCCTGGGGGCCCTTGACTACAAGCAGCTCGTGTGGCCCGGGCACGGGCTCGGACCGAATATCACCTTCCAGTTTGTGGAAGGGGAATACATGCAAGCCGAGGAGTACGATGACTTTATTCTCGATCCAACAGGTTTCATGCTCCGGACCTTCTTCCCGAGAGTTTATGGGACCCTTGAAGGTTTTAAAAACATTCCTCCGGTGCCCACTGCCTATTATACTCGCATGGTGCCTTTTGCAGCCGCTTTTGGGACACCGGAACTCAAGGAGGCCGTCGGCGCACTCCTGAAAGCAGGAGAAGTCGGTCTCGAGACGATGCGGCGGGGTGCGGCCTTTACCGAAAAGATGTCCAACCTGGGATTCCCTCCGGGCTTCGGTTCCAGTGTCTATGCACCCTTTGATTATATCGGGGATTTTTTCCGAGGGACAAAAGGGATCATGCTGGACATGTTCAGGTGCCCGGATAAATTGCTGGAGGCCATCGAAAAAGTGTATCATCTGCTCATTAAGCCGGCTCTCACCTTCCCCAAACTTCCCGGTGTTCACATGGTCTTTATTCCCCTTCATAAGGGCCTCGATGGGTTTATGTCTCTGGATCATTTCAAGACCTTTTTCTGGCCCACACTGAAACAGATAATGCTTGACCTCATCGAGGCCGGTTATACCCCATGCCCCCTCTGGGAAGGGAAGTGTGACTCACGCCTGGAAACCATCGCCGACATGCCCAAGGGTAAGGCCGTTTACTGGTTTGAGCAGACAGATATCTTCAAGGCCAAGGAAGTCCTGGGCGACAACATCTGTCTCAGGGGAAATGTGCCTCCATCACTCTTAAATGTTGGGACACCCGATCAGGTCATGGAGTATTGCAAGAAATTGATTCAGGTTGCCGGTAAGGGGGGAGGGCTTCTCCTCGACGGGGCCATTGGCATTCCGGATGAAGCGAAACCTGAAAACGTGAGGGCGATTGTAGATGCGATAGACAAATATGGGGTGTATAAATAGAAAGGCGCAGGGCGCAGGGCGCAAAGGGGGGCAAGCATTAACACTGTGGGTTTTTTTAAAAAGGATAAAATGCGCCAAACCTAAACATTTGTAGAATGGCGTCATGCTAAGTTACATTCAATACCCGGAAGTCTTTTTATTCGCCTTCGCCAGAATACCCGGTAACCTATTGGAAAGCAGTGGGGATTTATCCGCCTCTGGAGGATCCAGTTCACGGGATTACAGGGATGAATGGTAAGGTGTAGGCAGAAGCCCTTCGAAGGATCGATGGGTCGAGATGGCCGAAAGGATGCGCCCTTTCCATTTTTCAACTGTATGCTTTTGATCTTTTTATCGTTTAACTTCAGTCTTCTGGTGACTGCAAGAAATTGAGCCTCTACAGTCACCCCCTTCAGCCTTTTCGTACTCCATGCGCTATGCTCTTCCTGGCCGCAATAGCCTTGGCGACGGCGGCTGCGCTATGCGTTTTATCCTTCCGCTTTCCGCTTTCCGCTATGCGTTTTTTTTATCCTTCCGCCTTTTTTTCGAGTTCATCCAGCTTGTCGGGCTCAGAAACTGCAATGTCCACAAGGGCCGTGGGGATGCTGCTCTGCTCGCACATAACCCTGATTTCCTTCTCCTTATCGCTGAATTCCATGATTTCGCGAATGGCCTCGATGTGTTCAAGCATCTCATCCGGCGGAATTGCTTCCAGCGAGGGTCCCGCAGCCTCTTCCTTTTTCCGCGCTGCCTCCTCTTCTGCCAGCCTTTGTTTTTCCTTAAGTTCCGCTTGCATACTCTGTTTGACACCATCGACCGCGCCCTGATCAACTTCCGCCATCTCGATAATCAATTTGTCCGAGACGTCATTCGTAATGAGGTGCTTCACCCTTTCTTCGTTGGATTTGCCCTCTACCGCCTCGAGCAGTTTTTTTGCTCTTTCCTTCTCTGCACGTTCTTTTTCCATCTCGGTGTTCACCTGCCCCAACTTTTCCCCGGTAATGTCCAACGCCTTGGTGATTACTTCTGATTCCACATCTTCCTCGATGAGTAATCGGATGCCTTCATCACCGGAAAGGCTTTTTGCCTTGGCAACCAGCAGATCGAGTTTTGTGTTCTCGACAATCCGAAGCACATCCGTTTTGCATTCAGATCCTTGGAGTTTAGGCCACGCCTCCCCGAGCTCACGGACGAGCTTACCCATTGCCGAAACGGGCTCAGCCACATCTTCCAGTGTTAGTGCCGCAATAGCATCGTTGAAATCTTTCATAAGGGGCCTGCCGACTTTACACCTTCCATCCATTGCTTGTCTCAATTGAATCATATTGCCCCCATGAAGCGAGACATTGTATCCCGTATTGTCAAGTTCACCTGCAATCCGTTGAGTCGTCTGTTCCCGGTTTTCCTCTGAGAGGTCTTGCTCAGAAAGCCCAAGGAAATTCTCCTCGATTAATAACCAGAGAGGCTTTTTTTCAGTTGCGTCGCTTGTCGTCATTTTCTAATCTCCTTTATTGATGATTCTTACCCAAAAAAATACCGATCGAATCCATCCGAAACAGTTTTTTGATTCCCTATGGAATATGTGTAAAAGCTATAGTCAATCTACCGATTTTTCTTTGAAGTGGTTTCAAAATGTTCAATCGGGCTCAAGATCGCGGCGGGATAAGACGTTCAACCGCAGGAATATATGTAATATTTTGAGGATCTATCCGCCACCGGTGGACTGAACGTCTTGTACCCAATCAAGAGATTGGGTTATATCCCAACAAAGAG
>JAQYVK010000580.1 GCA_030145585.1 Desulfatiglandales bacterium
TCCCTTATGCGTCGGCGGGTGTCCGGTATCTATTGATATCCCGGATTTTGTCAGGCTGATAAAAGAGGGTGAATTCACCCATGCGATTCGCAGTATCTGGGGGAAAAATAGTTTTCCGGCCGTTTGCGGTAGGGTTTGTCCTCAAGAGTCCCAATGTGAAGAGAGGTGTATTCTTGCCAAGAAAGGTGAGTCCGTGGCCATCGGTAATCTGGAACGCTTTGCGGCCGATTACGAACGCGAACATGGTGACGGGGAGCTCCCTCTAAAGAGTGATCCCACCGGAAAAAGGGTGGCCGTGGTGGGGTCCGGTCCTTCCGGCCTGACCGTGGCCGGAGACCTTATTCTCAAGGGATATGAGGTGACAGTTTTCGAGGCCTTCCACAAACCGGGCGGGGTTCTGGTCTATGGTATCCCGGAATTCAGGCTTCCCAAGGAGATCGTCTACTCCGAGGTGAACTACCTCGAAAGGCTTGGGGTAAAGCTTGAGTTCAATACTGTCGTGGGCAGGACGGTTTCATTGGATGAACTTTTTGAGCAGGGTTACGATGCCATTTATATCGGGGTGGGTGCCGGGCTGCCGAGATTTTTAAATATTCCCGGAGAAAACCTCATCGGCATCTACTCTGCAAACGAGTATCTGACCCGGGCCAATCTCATGAAGGCCTACCTGTTTCCCGAGTATGACACCCCTATCGCCCTGGGGAAAGAGGTGGTGGTCCTTGGGGCGGGAAACGTGGCAATGGATTCAGCCCGAACCGCTATGCGTTTGGGGGCGGACCGGGTCCGCATCGTGTATCGCCGGTCCCGAGAGGAAATGCCCGCCCGGACCGAAGAAATCCACCATGCCGAAGAAGAGGGCATTGAATTTTACTTGCTTACAGCGCCCACCCGGTTTCTGGGTGATGAAAACGGGCACCTGACCGGCATGGAGTGTCTGAAGATGGAACTGGGAGAACCGGATGAGTCGGGGCGGCGCCGTCCTGTGCCCATTGAAGACTCAAAATTTAAGTTGGACTGTGACCTGGCCGTGATTGCCGTCGGGGCAGGGGCCAATCCCGTTTTGACAAAATCGACAGAGGGCTTGAATCTCAATAGATGGGGCTATGTCCTAACCGATCAGGAAACAGGAAAGACAAGCCTAAAGGGCGTTTGGGCCGGAGGGGATATCGTCACCGGTGCGGCCACAGTTATTTTGGCTATGGGGGCGGGCAGACAGGCCTCCGATTCCATACACAATTACCTCTCGTGGGGATGGTAGGCGAATCTATTTAATGACGTAAAGCAGACAACTCGGCTCCCCGGTTTCCGGAAATTATTGATATCCTGAAATCGGGGAGCTTTTTTGATTTATACCTTATAAGACCCTTCGATTTGACGAGAGGCAATCTCCAAAAGAAAAATCAGACGCACAGGAAGGGGCTTCATAAAAGACGTGCTTTTTGTGTATAATGTCTAATTAACCTTTTTAACATCTTAACCTGAGTGACATCTTTATGACGAATATACGAAACTTCAGTATCATAGCCCATATTGACCATGGGAAATCCACCCTGGCCGACCGTCTGATCCAGAAAGCGGGCCTTGTAGAGGACCGGGATTTTCGAGACCAGGTCTTGGACACGATGGACATCGAGAGGGAAAGGGGAATCACCATCAAAACCCAATCCGTGACCCTCCCCTATGTGTCCCGCGACGGCCGCGAGTTTGAGTTGAATCTGATCGACACCCCGGGGCATGTTGATTTTTCTTATGAGGTGTCTCGCGCTCTTGCCTCATGTGAGGGGGTTCTTCTTCTGGTCGATGCCTCACAGGGTGTGGAAGCCCAGACTCTGGCCAACCTTTACGCGGCCATGGAGCATGACCTTGAGATCATTCCGGTCATCAATAAAATTGATCTGCCATCCGCGGACATAGACAGGGTTAAGGAGGAGATCGAAGCGGATCTGGGTCTTGACTCAGACCAGGCTATTCTCTGCTCAGCCAAGGAAGGGACCGGCGTTGACGATGTCCTTGAGGCCGTTATTAACCAAATCCCCCCACCTTCAGGGCATTCAGATGGTCCTTTAACAGCGCTCATATTCGATGCCCACTATGATCCTTTCAGGGGGACCGTCGTCAGTTGCAGGGTTTTCACCGGCCATATTCGCCCGGGCGACACCCTGAGGCTCATGTCAACCGGGGGAACCTACAAAGTTGAAGAGGTCGGCCTCTTTCGACTGCCGCGCGAACCGAAAGATGAACTTAAGGCTGGAGAAGTCGGTTATATCATTGCAGGCATCAAGACGGTCGGCGATACCCGAATCGGGGACACCATCACCCTGGATACCGATCCGGCCCCCGATCCGTTGCCGGGATTTAAAGAGGTCAAACCGGTCGTCTTTTCTTCCATCTATCCGATCTCCACAGAAGACTACCAAAACCTGACGGATGCCCTGGAAAAATACAAACTGAACGATGCCGCCCTCATTTATCAAAAGGACTCTTCCGCCGCCCTCGGTTTGGGTTTTCGTTGCGGATTCCTGGGCCTTCTGCACCTGGAAATTGTTCAAGAGCGTCTTGAGAGGGAATATGGCCAATCGATCATCATGACCGTCCCGACCGTGGAGTATCACTTTACCCTGACCAATGGCGACACCCTCAGTGTGGACAATCCTTTATATTATCCGGACCCAGTCACCATTGAGAAAGCCATGGAGCCCTATATCAGGGCAAGCATTTTGATCCCAGAACGTTATATGGGTGTGGTCATGGACCTTGGCCTGGAGCGTCGGGGGGTGAATTCTAAATTCAATTACCCTACGCCGGGTCGAATCGAGGTCCAGTTTGACTTGCCGTTGGCTGAAGTCATCTATGATTTTTATGACCGCCTCAAGACTGTGACCCAGGGGTACGGTTCATTTGACTATGATCTCCTGGATTACAGAGCGGGAGATGTCGCAAAGGTGGATATCCTCCTGAACGGTGAAAAGGTGGACGCCCTTTCTCAAATTGTTCACAAAGAACGGGCGAGAACGCGGGCCCTTCAGGCCTGCGAAAGGCTCAAGGAAGAAATCCCGAGGCATATGTTCAAAATCGCCGTCCAGGGTGCCATAGGCGGGACCATCATTTCCAGAACCACGATCCCTCCATTCAGGAAAGACGTCACGGCAAAGTGCTATGGCGGGGACATATCGAGAAAACGCAAGCTTCTCGAAAAGCAGAAAAAGGGAAAGAAGCGGATGAAGATGATCGGCTCGGTCACCCTTCCGCAGAGTGCGTTTGTGGCGGTCCTGAAATCAGAGGGTAAATAACCCGCAGGGTGATGAAACACGACCATCTACTGCGTTGCACTCATCCCGCGTCATTGCGACGTACGCGAAGCGGCACAAGGTACAAGGCGTAAGGTCTATAGTCTCAAATCGTAAAGATTGGAAAATAAAACAATTTTTTGGTGGTGACCCTATACCTCAAACCGTATACCGTACACCTTTTTTAATTACGCCTCATTCCCCGGGATTTCGCGCGCCTTGTATCTGGACATCTTTCATCCCCCTGCACGAGAAAGTCTTTATTTCAAATTTTGATGCAAAGATGATGGCCACGAGATGTTAGACGAATTCTTTTTTTACCTTACGCTATGCGCCATGCTGCAAACAGATACAACTATATAAAAAGCACTGATCTACTTTAATAACATGAACGATACTAAAAAACCTGGCTTATATGTACATATTCCCTTTTGCAGGAGCAAATGCCCCTACTGCGGCTTTTATTCTGTTCCTTCGACCTCTCTTGTTCCTAGGTGGCTCGAGGCCCTTCAAAAGGAAATCATTCACTACAAGGATCGATTCGACCGGTTCGACAGCCTCTACTTAGGTGGTGGAACCCCCACTTGCCTCGATGTCGGCTCCTTAAGAAAAATCATGGAGACCCTTTTCGACCATTTTGATTTTGCCGCGGACACGGAAATGACCATCGAGGCAAATCCCGGCGACCTGTCAGAGGAAAATATCATTGCCCTCAAAGACATCGGTTTTAACAGGATAAGTCTGGGTGTTCAGGCCTTTGATGATCGCACCCTATCTTTCCTTGGGAGAACCCACACAGCCCTGGAAGCGGAAAAGGCTTTAAAAAACTTGAGGTCTTTTGGATTTGAAAACATCGGGTTGGATCTCATTTACGGATATGAAGGGCAAACCGTAAAGGCTTGGAAGAATACCCTTGAAAAGGCCCTCTCCTTTCAGCCTGAACATCTCTCCTGTTATGAATTGACCTTTGAGAAAAGAACACTCTTCAGTCGGTGGAAAGAAAAAGGCATCATCAAGCCTCTGACGGAAAAAGAGTTATCAACCTTATTTCCGACCACTTCAGAATTCCTTCAGGATCATGGATATATCCATTACGAAATCTCAAATTTTGCCAGAGAAATGACCTATGCCTCTCGACACAATCAGAAATACTGGCGACACATCCCCTACCTGGGCCTGGGACCGTCCGCCCACTCCTTTCAAGACTCAACCCGGTGGTGGAATGTCCGCTCCATCAGGGCCTATTGCAAGGCTCTCGAATCAGGTGAAGCACCCATTGAAGAGCATGAAAGCCTCACAAAAGAACAATTCATACTCGAATCCATCTCTTTAGGTTCAAGGACGCGTGAAGGTTTTGACCTCAACGAAATCCCCCCGGATACCCTTTCAACAGAAAACCTCTCAAAGCTACAAGACGCCGGTTTCATCCGAATCCAAGATAACCGTGTGATTCCCACACAAACCGGATTCCTGATGGCGGATCATTTACCCCTTCTTTTGGTGTAAACAAAGTACAAAGTATAAGGCATACGGTGAAAGGGACGTCGGTTCCAAATTGATTTTTTAGTTTGATTATGAGGCATACTTTTGGTTAAGATAGGAACTAAAAACTCTCATCGAGTTCAAATATATAACCTCTTTAAATTAAAGCTGCTTTTGTATAAATCGTTTTGGAACCAACATCCCCTTTTAGCGATATGGCAGATTCCGTTATGCTTCGCCTCTCAAAAAGGGACTTTTTATCACCAGCACCTATACCACAGGAAATGAGATAATATGCTGTATAAAAATGCATTATGTGTTTATCCACACAAGAAAGGACTTCCTGAAAAAAAATATTGCCCCCCCCTTGGGTTGGAATATATTGCTACTGTTTTAGAGAGTTTGGTGGAGAGAGTTACCATTGTTGATATGAGATTTGAGCCGAATCTTAATGATTTTATCGAAAGTGATATTACAGATTTGGTCTGCTTGTCAGTAAACTGGGATTACCAACGAGATGCCGCTTTAACCATTATCTCTCGGATTCCTTCTAATATTACTGTCGTTGTAGGAGGAAGATATGCGACGACATATGCTGAAGAACTATTTGCAGCAGCCCCTCATATAGACATCATCGTCAGAGGAGATGGAGAGGAGATTATTAGAGATATAGCCTCAGGTTTTCCTCTTAAGGACATCACGGGTATCTCTTTTCGTGAAAATGGAAGTATTATTCATAATAAAATTCGTGACCTGTATTCGTTGGACGGTACCGGATATCCCAATAGATTGTTAAGACGAGTCAGTTATAGGCTTTCCTATAAAAATATAGATTTAGGTCAAAAAATAGACTTCATTTCAACTTCCAGAGGCTGTCCCTATAATTGTAAATTCTGCACGTTTACTAATAATCCCTTAGGCCAGAAAAGAAGATGGAGTGGGAGATCAGCGTCCTCTGTTATTGAAGAATTGAAGCGCATTGATGCTGAGTTTATATTCGTTGTTGATGACAATTTTGCTGCGGATATTAAAAGGGTTGAGAAAATTTGTGACCTGATCATTGCCGAAGGCATTAAAAAAACATTCGCGGTTGCCCTTAGGTTGGAAATTTATAAGTATCCGCAGATATTAGAGAAGATGTTCAGGGCTGGTTTTAAGATACTGACCATAGGGATTGAATCGGCCCAGGACAAAACCTTAAGAAGCATGCAAAAAGGTTTTGATATTGCTTTAGCTGAGAAGGCGTTCGCGGAAATCAGAAAGACGAATCTATACATTCATGGATATTTCATTGTGGGCTGTATAGGGGAGAGTGAGTCAGAAATGCTGGAAATTGCCCCTTTTGCAAAAAGGCTTAAGCTGGATACTATCGATCTAAGCCTATTAAGGACAGAGAAATATTCACCACTCAATGGAATTATTGCCCAATCTCAAGACTATTATGTGAATGAGAATGATATTGTCGTTTCTAAAGAGTACCCTGAAAAAAGGCTTAGAAATATCCGCCATCGTATAGCAAGAAGCTACTATAATATTCCTACCATAGTAAGAGTAGGGAAGAAGATGATCACCGCTCGTGTGATAAG